>NZ_OY780936.1:3900000-4166832 GCF_963675905.1 uncultured Bacteroides sp.
TTTATGAATGGACTAAGAGAAATTTGCAAGATAAAAGTGACGAACTGTATTATGATAACATCAATCTTAGCGGTCATATAGGAAAAGCTAAATATCCGTATAATAGTGGACAGATGTTGCAGGCTGCTTCTTTGTTATACAAATTATCCAAGAATAAAGATTATTTAGATGACGCTCAGAAACTGGCAACAGCCAGCAGCAATTACTTCTTTTCTAAACGAGGAAATATTAATTATTTAAAAGACGAGAATGACTGGTTTATAGCTGTAATGTTAAGAGGATTTTATGAATTATATACGATAGATCATAATCCTAAATATTTAAAGGATTATCAGGAATCTCTCGATTTCTTGTGGAAGAATGGAAGAACAGAAAAGGGGTTGTTTGACGATAATCAGTTCAATGCACCGTTCAAAGAAAAGAAAACAAAGTGGCTGCTTACTCAGGCAGCATTAGTAGAAATCTATGCAAGACTATCTAATTTTAAACAATAAATAAGCAAGAATGATTAATAAAAAAATGTACAAAAAGACTGCGTTAAGTCTTTTTGCAGCCCTCTCTTTGTCTCAAACTCAGGCATTTGCCGGGAGCTTTAGTGCGATAGATCCATTATTCGCAGTTAGTGATAATACACGCATTCTGGCTTCGCAACGGCCAGATGTTAGCAAAAGATTATTTCACTCAGATGCCGTTGAAGAAGCTATTGACAGGGTAAAGAAACAATTGAAAAATCCATATATGGCATGGATGTTTGAAAACTGCTTTCCTAATACTCTGGACACAACTGTTCATTATAGGACTCAAGATGGTGATGATGATACTTTTGTTTACACTGGTGACATACATGCTATGTGGCTGAGGGACTCGGGTGCACAGGTATGGCCTTATGTTCAATTTGCCAATAAAGATCCGAAGCTTAAGAAAATGCTTAGAGGAGTTATTTTAAGACAACTTAAATGTATTATAATAGATCCATATGCCAATGCTTTTAATGATGGTGCTGTAGGAGGAGATTGGATGAGTGACATGACTGACATGAAACCAGAACTCCACGAACGTAAATATGAAATAGACTCACTTTGTTATCCAATTCGTTTAGCTTTTCATTATTGGGAAGTAACTGGTGATAGCTCAATTTTTGGTGATGAATGGATTAAAGCAATTAAATTGGTCTTGAAAACATTTAAAGATCAACAAAGAAAAGGTAGTAACGGCCCCTATAAATTCCAAAGAAAGACAGAACGTCAACTAGACACTTTAGGAAATAATGGACTAGGAAGTCCAGTTAACCCAGTTGGCCTGATCGCCTCTTCTTTCAGACCATCTGATGATGCTACTACTTTCCAGTTTTTGATTCCTTCAAATTTCTTTGCTGTGACTTCTCTCCGGAAAGCTGCTACTATTTTGAAAAAAGTAAATAAGGAGAATGCTTTAGCTGATAATTGTAATCAATTAGCATTGGAGGTTGAAAAAGCAATAAATAAATATGGAATATATAATCATCCCAAATATGGCAAGATCTACGCCTTCGAGGTAGACGGTTTTGGCAACCAGCTTTTAATGGATGATGCAAATGTTCCTAGCTTGCTAGGTTTAGCTTATCTGGGTGACGTGAAAATAGATAATCCGATATACCAAAATACAAGGAATTTTGTATGGAGTAAAGACAATCCTTATTTCTTTAAAGGCAAGGCTGGAGAAGGCATTGGAGGGCCACATGTCGGCTATGATATGGTTTGGCCTATGAGCATTATGATAAAAGCTTTTACCAGCAAGAATGATGAAGAAATAAAGAAATGCATTAAGATGTTGATGGCAACTGATGCCGGAACAGGATTTATCCATGAGTCATTCAACAAAGATGATGCTACCAATTTTACTCGTCCATGGTTTGCTTGGCAAAACACTTTATTTGGTGAGTTAATTTTAGACCAGATAAATAAAGGAAAAATTGATTTATTAAACAGTATTCAATAAAATCTCAGGTGTGAATTAAATAGTTAATCTATTCTAATGTAAAAACCTGCAAATACTGCTAGTAAACAGCATATTAAAGCAAGTACCCTTCTTTATAACAATTTATGTAATATCAGACAATAATCATTAAACACATTATTCTATATGAACACATCTTAACCTTTAATCTAGCTCAATTTAGTTTTGTTTTTTTATGACATGTATTTATCTAAATTATGTCTCACTTTTTGGAAAATGCACTTAAATTAATAGTATGAAGAATTTATTTAATAAAAACTTTAGGCTTCTGAATTTAGAAAAGTTTATAGTAAGAACAATATTACTTATAACTTGTCTTTCCTTTTCATCAATTGTAATGGCTCAAAATAAGACTGTTACAGGGAAGGTTACTGACAAAAATGATGAAGCAATTATCGGAGCTTCTGTTTTTGTAGAGAATACTACAAATGGAACCGTTACAGACATTGATGGGAATTTTACTTTGAAAAACGTTCCTTCCAAAGGTACCCTAAAAGTTACCTATATAGGTTACAAAGTTCAGTTCATTAGTGTAAAGGGACATACAAACTTTGCAATAAAACTTTTGGAAAATTCTGAGATGTTAGATGAGATTGTTGTTATCGGATATGGTACAACAACAAAGAAAAATGTTATCGGAGCTGTAGACCAAGTATCTGCAAAGGCTTTTGCTGATCGTCCTTCTTCAAATATAGCTCAGGCGTTGCAAGGAGCATCTGCTAATTTAGTAATCCAGCAAAAAAGCTTTAACCCTTTAAATGATAATACCTCAATTAACATTCGTGGAGTAAGTACTATGGGGGCTAATACTCCGTTGATTGTAATCGATGGATTAATTTCTGATGTTGGGGCCATGAATTCATTAAACCCTAATGATATTTCCAGTGTGTCAGTATTAAAAGATGCAGGTAGTGCTGCAATTTATGGTTCGCGCTCAGCAAATGGAGTTATTCTTATTTCGACTAAATCAGGTAATAAGAATCAAACTCCTACGGTTAAATTCAATGCAATGTTAGGAGTTCAGGACCCACATGTTTTATTCTCTGCTGTTCATGGTTGGCAAAATGCTATATTAAGGAATGAAGCACTTGTTAATGGAGGTAGTAGCCCAATTTATACTACCGATAATATCAAAGCAATGTATGACAACGGTGATTGTAAACCATTTATTGATCAGATTCTGCAATCGGCAGTTCAACAAAATTATAGTGCTAGTGTTGAGGGAGGATCTAATAATACTACTTACTTGATGTCTGCAAATTATTTTGGTCAGCCAAGTAACTATGTGGGACCTAATTATGGGGTTTCCAGATATAATTTCCGAATGAACTTAACAACGGAAGTTGGCCGTTTAAAGTTGTCATCTAATATGATGTACACTCGTAGTAATATAAAAACTCATACTGGAGATGATGGTTTTTTAATGGTGGACTGTACACGTGTTCCTCTTTACTATAATTATAGAATGAAAAGTGATGATGGATCATTATATTACACAAATGATGTATTATCTGAAAGTAATCCTTTAGGGACATTGGAAAAAGGAGGTTATAAAAAAAGCGATAATGACCGTTTTAATGGTAGCTATACTGCAGAACTGAAACTATTTGACGGATTGAAATTAAAAGGTGTTTTTGGAGCACAAATTCTGTCAGAACATAGATGGGTTCAACAAAATGCAGTTGAATACGCAACAAACTATAATGCAACCAAGGCAACCTGGACTGCAGGAACTTATAATGCATCCGATTGGAGTGGCAAGACAACTCTGTTGAATTCTCAGATTATGCTTGATTATAATAAATCATTTGGTAAACATAATGTTGCTGCCTTGTTTGGCTATTCAGATGAATCGTTCCGTTATCAAGGAATAGATGTAAATGAAAAATATGTTGATCCATATTTGCATATACCAAATACTTCTACTGTTATAGATTCAGGCAATACTCATTTAAGTTCTCAAAGCACTACAGAGCGCTCTATTAAATCATGGTTTGGAAGAGCGAGCTATAATTACAATGATAAATACTATGGTGAATTTGATATGAGAATAGATAGATCTTCAAAATTTGCTTCACTTAAACGTTCCGGACTTTTCCCATCAGTTTCACTTGGCTGGCGTATTTCCGAAGAAAATTTCATGAATGCTTATAAAAGCCATGTTGGTGATCTGAAAATTCGTGGTTCATATGGTATTTTAGGTAATCAGGATAATGTGAGTGATTATGAGTATCAAACAACTTATACTATGTACCAAAATGTATATGCATTTAATAATTCTCGGTATCAGGAACAGGATTTACACTTGGAAATATAAATCTTACCTGGGAGAAAAGTCATACTTTTAACATGGGATTTGATGCTACATTCTTGAATAACTCATTGATTGTCAATGCAGACTACTTCTATAAAAGAACTAAAGATATTTTGTTGAGACCTGTTGTTGCAGGTGTTTTCGGAGGAAGTCTTCCAAGCCAAAACCGTGGTGAGATGAGTAATAAAGGTTGGGAAGTTACTCTTGCTTATAATTTGAATACAAAAAACTGGAAGCACCGTTTCTCTCTCAATGTTGCCGATTCAAAAAATGAACTACTTAAATATGGTGATCCTTCAATAAATACAAATGACAACGTAACGTGTATTACGGCTGAAGGATTTCCTTTGAACAGTTATTATGGATATAAAGTAGACCATTATTTTAAAAATATGGAAGAAATAGAAAATTCAGCTGTTCCAACCGGATATACTGTTATGCCTGGTGATGTTAAGTACGTAGATCAGAATGGCGATGAAATTATTGATGAAAAAGATCGCGTCGTTTTAGGAAATGGATTTCCAAGATATACTTTTGGATTTACTTACAATGTTGAATGGAAAGGATTTGATTTCAGCGTTTTGTTCCAAGGTGTAGGAAAACGAGATAGAATGGTACGTGGAGAACTTATAGAGCCGTTCCACTCAAACTATTCTTATACAATGTATAACCATCAATTGGATTATTGGACTCTTGAAAATACTGATGCCCGTTGGCCTCGTCTTTCTTCTCCGGGTTCTGCTTCAAATACAAATAACTATCATGTATTAGGTGGAAGTTCAGATCTTTATATGTTGAATGGAGCCTATGTGAGATGCAAAAACATCCAGCTGGGATATACTTTACCTGTCAATATAGCCGGTAAATTAGGTTGTAAGAGTGTGAAAATGTATGTAAATGCACAAAACCTCTTCACTATATGTAAAGATGGATTTGTTGATCCTGAAAGTTCTGAACTTGGTTCAAATATGTCTTTTGGAAGTGCCAATTCAGCAAGAAATTATCCTATGTTGAAATACTATGGATTTGGACTTGATTTAACATTTTAATGATTAAATAAAATGAGTATGAAAGTAAAAAATATTATAATAGTATTTACATTCGGGCTTATAATAACCTTCTTTGATAGTTGTGTTGACCTTGATGTAGCTCCTACAAATAAATTCACTGAGGCAAACTATTGGGTATCTCAGTCTAATGCAGATGCTGTATTAAGTATGTCCTATAATCAGATGTTCAGCAGTGGCTATTATTTCGCCAATGAAGTTCTTTCTGATAATATATACAACGGACGCGGTTCTGGTAGCGAAAAGGCTATTGTAACAGGTATGGCCGATCCTACAAATTCTCGTTTTTCCGGTGAATGGAATAGCTGCTATTCAGGGATAAAAACGTGTAATGTATTTATGGACAATGTTGATAAGGTAGGAATGGACGATGCAACTAAGAATAGAATGAAAGCTGAATGCCGCTTTATTCGCGCATTCTTGTATTTCCGCCTTACAAATTGGTTTGGCAATGTTCCATTCTTTAAAACGGATATAACATCTGAGGAAGCTCAAAAAATATCACAGTCTTCAGAGGCAGATATAAAGACTTGGATTCATGCTGAACTTGCAGATATTGTACAGTATCTTCCTACTAATACTACACAAGCCCTCACAGATAGAGGACGTATAACTCAAGGAGCTGCAATAGGTTTTAATGCACGTGTCTATTTGTACGATAATGATTGGCAAAACTGTGCGAATGAGTGTGCAAAACTTATAAACTCTACAACTTATGGTACATATTCATTACAGAGTGATTATAGCAAAATATTCTCTCCTGCAAATGAATACAATAGTGAAACAATTCTCGATATGCAATATGTTCCTGATTTACGTACGTGGGGGGATGTGTTTGATCTGGCCCCATTATCAGGAGGTGCTCGTTTAAATAATTATGCTCCAACTCAACAGTTGGTAGATAGTTACAGAATGCTTAATGGTAATGCATGGACTGTAAATGATGCCCCTTATGTGGGACGTGATAAACGTATGGATGCAACTATTGTTCATGATGGTTCTACATTTAAGTGCTTTGATTATGGCGGAGGAGCTACTGTTACTATTCAAACCTCTTTTGGTAGCGGAACAAAAGATGCGTATACAGGTTCTTCTACA
Source organism: uncultured Bacteroides sp. (assembly GCF_963675905.1). Taxonomy (NCBI): domain Bacteria; kingdom Pseudomonadati; phylum Bacteroidota; class Bacteroidia; order Bacteroidales; family Bacteroidaceae; genus Bacteroides; species uncultured Bacteroides sp. The sequence continues at coordinate 3,906,475 of NZ_OY780936.1, forward strand.
GATAATGCTTCTTGTACAGGTTATTATTATCAGAAAAATTATGATACTACGGCATCATCAGGTTTATCTTCAGGATTAAATTTAATTTTAATCCGTTATGCCGATGTACTTTTAATGTATGCCGAATCTATGAATGAGCTGAATCAGATGAACCAGACAGTGTGGGATGAAACCCTTAAACCAATCAGAGTTCGTGCTGGCTTTGCAACAAATTATTGTTCATATACTGCTTCAAACCAGGTTGATATGCGTGCAGCAATTCGTTTGGAACGTCGTTGTGAATTTGCATTGGAAGGTACCAGAGTTTTCGACCTGCGTCGATGGGCAAAAATGGATGGTAAAGGAGACAACATTCTTATAGATACCCCTAAGGGAGCTAAGTTTGCAGATAATAATACTAATTATATAACATTGACTCCAGCCTGGAAATATAATCACTATTATTTCGCAATACCTCAAACAGAGTTAGACATTAATCCAAATCTTGTTCAAAATAGCAGTTATTAATTTAAAAAATTGATCAGTAAAAAGTTATAATATGAAGACAATATATATGAAAAGCATGTTTTTACTTATGGGCTGTATATTACTAGGCCTAATTTCATGCGATGACAATAAAGATATTGATTTAACTGTTGGTACAGTTAATACATTGTATGGCCCCACAGATGGAAAAGCTGTTGTATTAAAATCAGATGCTTCTGCTTCTCAGACCTTTGAATGGGAACCAACTCGTGCAATGGATGGAGGTGCTGTGTTATATGATGTTTTGTTCGATAAAGAGGGTGGTGATTTCTCGGCACCTATTTTCACTATTTCATCAGATGGTACAGGGTATAAATCAACTGCAGAGATTTCTCACAAGATTCTGAATAAAATAGCCGGATTGGCAGGTATTGGCTCTGGCGCTACAGGTAATATTATTTGGACAGTAAGAGCATCAAAAGGGCTTAAAGGTAATATTTGTGAGGTTCACAATAAGTTATCAATAACTCGTTTGACTGGTCTAGAAGAAATGCCAACAGCTGTTTACCTTTCAGGTTCTGCAACTGAAGCTACAGGAAGTAATAAATTAAGTTTCTGTCTTGCAGTCGGTACAAAACCTGGTGATACTGAAGCCGGGATTTATGAAATCTATACAAAGCTAAGCGCTGGTACTTATACAATTACCGATAATCTGAATCGTACATTTAGTATATCTTCCACAGGTACCATTGTTGAGGGAGGCACAACTACAATTACTGCCAGTCAGGCTGGTACTTATCGCATTAAGTTAGATTTTACCGTTTGTAATTCAACTATTGATCAGATTACTAAAGTAACCTTATATAGTGGCAACTGGCAAAGAAATCCAAACTTTAATGAATACGAATTAACATATAGAGGAAACGGTGTGTGGAAAACTGATAATTTGGATACTCAATGGGGTATGACAGCTGCAACAGGAGGCACTGCCGGTGATAGCCGTTATCGTTATCAGGTTTACACTAAAGCATCTGGCAATAAGTTTGCATGGGCTATGGCTAGTAAAAATAGCGATAATGGAAATCCTACTACATATGGAGGAGAGTATATGTATACATTTACATTCCCTTATGGATATTCAAATCTTGGCGATTGGAACTATTGTTATAAATTGAATAATAGTGATATTGGTAAATTAATGGATTTTGGTCTTGAATTATATCAGAATTCAACTCATCTCAATTATATTCAAACAGTCACTGTACACTAAATAATCTAATTATAGGTAGCTCTCTGATTTATCGGAGGGCTACCTTCTATTCTGCGTATGAAAAAGAAATACTTGTTGGGGTTTATCCCTTTATTACTTTTAGCATCTTGCGGTAGTGATAATACTACTGTTGAATTCCCCAATAGCACAGATAAATCCTATAACTGGGATTCAATAGCTAATGTTTCAACCAATTCTCAGATTACCCATTTCTGGGATTACACAAATCATTATTTCAAAGGAAAAAGTGATGGTAGTGAAGATTGGCAAGGATATTGGCCGCAGGCTCATGCACTTGATTTAATGCTTGATGCTTATGAACGTGATCCTTCCGGTTACCAGAAAACTGTAATTACTGATTGGTATGATGGAGTAAAAGCCAAAAATAACAATGGCACTTTCTGGAATATGTTTTATGATGACATGGGATGGAATGCGATAGCAACATTGCGTGCATACGAACTGACGAATGATGCCAGATATAAAACTGCAGCAGAACAATTGTGGGGATGGATAAAAGGTGGTTGGAGCGATAATATTTGTGGTGGAGGTGTAAGCTGGGTTACCTATAAAATGGAGTTCAAAAATGCACCGGCAACTTGTCCTGCAGGAATCTTTGCGGCTCGAATGTATGAGAAGTTTGGTAATGCGGAATACCTTGATTTTGCAAAGAATTGTTGCTCTTGGGTACGTAACACACTTTTTAATCCTTCATCCGGAGGTGTTTATGACGGAATAACTAAAACAAACTCGGGTGATGTATTATCAACAGCATATTATTCTTATAATCAGGGTACCTATATTGGCCTTTGTATGGAATTGTATAAAATAACAAAAGAAAGTATTTACTTAAATGACTCCAAACTGGCTGCTGATTTCTGTATAAGCCATTTCGTTGACAGTAATACTGGAGTTATGAGTGGCACAGATAATGGTGATGGTGGTTTATTTAACGGTATTTTTATTCGCTATTTTACCCAACTTATTCTTTGCGAAGACTTGTCTTCTAAATATAAAAAGAGCTACTCTACATATATTAATAAATGTGCAACTGTAGCATGGACTAAGGGATGCCTTACTCCTGATATCTTATTTTCTTACAATTGGGGTGCCAAGCCATCATTAACGACCTCTGGTAATCCTAACACTGCGGCATGTACATTACTCGAATCTGCGGCTTTATTACAGAGAAAAGGGCTTATTCATTAGTTTTATAGATTAGTAATAATTTCTCGAGAGTAATCGCAATATGTCGGTTACTCTCATTTCTAGTCATAGTATAGTTCAAAGATATAGGCTAATTATCAAAGCTAAAAGCTTCAGATATGCATATCCTTATATGCCTTTGCCTATTAACTATAAAACTACAAAGGAACTTAAAATAAAAGGTTTACAATAGCATGTAAGTATCTTTAAGAACAGTAATGTCTGGCTTAGCTAGACATTACTGTTCTTAAAGATGTTGGTTCTTAATTCTTTAAAAGCTTTATTTATTAGCTATCTTACGATTAATAACTTCCACAACTTTGCCATCTTTAAGAGTTGTTCTTCTTACCCAAACATTTTGAGGAACATAGCCATCGATAAACTGTTTTCTATTTTCCTTTTTATAGGTGAAAGCTCCTAAATAGAAATACTCATACGTAAAAAAAATGGTGTTGCTTGGAGAAATAACTTTGTGTTCTGTTATATCACCTTTTTCGTTGTATTTACAAAGATGTTGAACCAGCGAGTCATTGTCGGTTCTATCAATAGAGGTGAATTCATTTGAATCAAAGGTCTGACCAGTTTTGCATCTTTTATCCTTTTCATGACAATAAAGAATTCTTCCATCTTTGTCGTATCTTATTTTTTTAGTCTTAATAATAGAGTTGTAATCTATTGTACCGTTGTCACGGACTAGATAATTTTCTTCGACTATTACCGCATTTTTAATCTTTTGTGCTAGTAGAACGTTAATTGGAAAGCAAAATAAAACGGAGAGTAATACAATTTTTTTCATCATAATTTATTTTTAAGAGTCTTTACCTTGTCAAAGAAAACTTCAGCGTAAATCCAAAATCGGAATTGGTTACCGGATAGGAAGCGGAAGATACCAGCGGGGTATTCTTCTGACGGTCATAATACATACGGATGGTTAGCAATTTCGAGAAGGTATAATCTGCTGATAATGAAAACTTTGTAGCTTTATTGCCGCTGGTTGGTTGAGCTAAGGCCTCCTGAATATCGCGGCTTAATGCAGATTGGTTACGAATAGAGAAATCTGCCTGAATGTTCAGGTCATTGCTAACTTTATTCTTGCTTTTCCCTGCACCAAACAGTTTCAGGTCTACAATTTTGTACCCCATGCCAACAACAAAATCTTTTGAGCTAGTTTCAACAATTTGATTTGCTGTCATACTTAAAGTTAGTATTCTCGTCTTTTTATATTCTACCTTTGTGGTAATTCCATTTTTAAAGGTCATATCTACTCCGAAAAGCGGAGCGAATTGCTCATTAATAGCTACTGTACCAATATCAAACGCTGCCGAAGGTACCGGATCTCCGGTTTGTGTATCTTCAACAAAACCGAGGTTGCCCATAAATCTGCTGAAACTTTGGTAGGTATTGTAGGAACCAACAGAATAAGTACTTCTGTATGCATGATTCAGATTAAAACTTTTGAAATGTTTTTTAAACCATTCCAGTTTGCTTAACCCGCCATAAGTTATTCTCCAGTTGGGCATTAGTGATAATAAGTTTGGGAAGAGATCAAGGGAAATCTTGTTCACATCCTTTCCTGTATAAGCTGAAAGAAATGCGGGGATCATTACGTCCGGAGAGTTTTTGTCGATTGTTCCGTTTTCCGGGTTGAATGCTTTACCTGCCAGTGTGGTTCCTTCTGGATAGATAGCGCCCAGATATTGAGTTTCTACTCTTTTCTGGATAATATCCAGATTCTTGAGGAACTTATTAAATGTTTTTGATTGGTATAGTTCTTCTGCTTTACTCTTTTCGAATGCACTTCCTATGGAAATAATACTCATATTGAAACTACCATTCTGAGTGGTAGGCATACCATCGAACATAAACTGTATGCTCTGTGATTTGTTTATTGTGCGGTTTGCGGTTAGGTCTATCTTAAAATCTCTTATCGGTTCTAAAGTCAACCGTATTTGTAAGTCTTCCATAGCATTGGTTGTTGCAGGGTCTGCTACGGAATCGTTCATTAATAACCAGTTATTCTTTGCTGCTTTCTGTATATAACTGTCACCCGTTACACCGAAAGCAAAATCCAGTCCCGGAGCAAACATGCCGCCTGCTCTTTTCTGTCCCAGTACATCACCTACTTCCGGTAAATATCCGGGAAGTGTCATTGCATAAGTGTTACGGTAGGTAATGCTGATATTTCTTGCCATCATGGCAAAACGTGCTGCATGCTGAGCAATTTTATACCAGCCTTGCTCTTCCGGCTTTGGACCGGGAACAATGCTTAGCTTAATTTTTATAGAATCTCTGTTGCTGACAAGAATCTTATTGGAATCCAGTACTTTGTATTTAATAAAGTATCGTTTTCCATCTTGTGTTATAGCTCTTACTTTTACTATTTTGGTTCTTAATCCGTGAGAAACGGTCACGGTTGTATCCTTTTTCAGCTGAATCTCTCTCTCGAATTTATTCGGTTTCTTCATTAAATCCTCTTTTCTTCCGGGGGCACTTATGCTCATTGAAGAAAAGAGTCTGTTGGTTTCCTTTAAGAAAGGAATCTTATTGTATAGCTTCTCGAAATTGAACCGACTGTTTACATCAATGGAGCGTTGATTGGCAATAGTGTTTCCAACGGAAGAACCGTCGGTCAGATCGGCACCGCGATCCCAGGTATACGAAGATGCAAATTTAACGTCACTGTTTACCCAATCGAGTATAGGTATCATGTCGAGTGGTAATTTGTAACTCGAATTGAATGATTGCTGGAAATCCAGAGGACGCCCCAGATTCAACAAACTGGTTTTAATGGAATCTTTCCATGCGGTGTATTCATCCGGATAGAGGTTCTTGTTGATAGGGCCGGCAGGCTCTTCAATTTCTGCACGGGTGGCAGAGTTGAAACTGAGTTTTAGATTTCGAGTGAGATCCCACCGGAGAGAGAAGTCCCTGTTCCATAGAAATTCCTTTGCTACGGAAAGAGGTATATCTGAATCTCCATAAGGATTTTCCAGATCTCTTAACTGCAATTCATAGTAATGACGCGAAATGTCGGAATTGAAGGCTATGTTTTGCGGTAACCAGTTGAGATTTAATGCTTTTACAAACTTCATCCATGGAGATTTACTTTTGAGATTTTTAAACGGTTCCCACGCTTTTATAACCGGAGAATAATTATATCCAAGAGTACTTCTCCAGTCCTTTTCAACTTCCCATGCAGTGGTGTTCCCCTGATTGTATTTCTTTGTATACGAATATCCAAAGGTAAAGTTTCCCGGATCAAAAGGCAATGGTCTTTTACTTACTATATTAATCTTTGCGTTGCTAAGACTGAAATTCCTGTAAGTAACCAGTTCCCGGGCAATGTTAAGGATAGAGTCTTTTTGAGATCTTAAAGAGTATGTATCCAATACATCATCTAAAAGCAGGTCTTTATTGGTTGGATCATACAGTGGTGATGTTAATTCTTTGGAATATGAGAAATAAAGAGGAGCCGATATCTTTGCTTTTGATGGCAGAAATCTTCCTAATTCAAAACTTGTGGTGAAATTGTACTGATAATAATCATCCATTCTTCTTTCACTGACACTTTGTTCCAAACCTCCAAATCCGGCTGTTTCCATGTGCCCCGCCAGATTTACATTTCCTATATCCGACAGCTGAACATTCATATTTCCTTGTGCTGCCCATCCTCCCGATTCATTATAGTCTGTCAGTCGAAGTTCGTTTACCCAAACCTCTGCCGATTTTAAATTACGGGAGTTATTTCGCACTCCAATCATAATCGTTTTTACTTCAGCCAGACTAGGGTTTCCCATAATACTAATTTTATTGGCTGGTTTATCGGCATCATAAGTATAATATAATTTCGTATAGCTGACGTTTGAACCGGAAGCATTCTTTGCTGTATTGCGTTCTTTCTTTAAATTGGTAAGCAGGCTGAAAGGTATGTTCAGCATATTGGCCTCCGGCCATACAGCTTCGCAACCACTTAGCGTACTTCCATTATACTGTCCGTGAGGAGTAAGCTTCAACGGAATTTCATATTCGTAGTAGTTGTTCTTGTAATCGGAACCAAGTCTGATGAATACAGATATCTCATTGTCTTCCAATGATGTTACATCGTCCAATAGTTTTTCACCGTGAATAAACATCTGTAAGCGTTTGTATTGGCGCAAATCCAATGCCGGACTTTTATAGACAGCTCTTGCATCGCCGGGAGCCAAGTTCTTGACTTTTAAACTCAGTGACTGTTCGTTTTCTTGTGTTAGCTGAGGCTGTGAAGGATCTACAACACGTGTAATTCCCGGAGGAAGGACATAGTTAACCGGAGTTTTATCATTGTTTTCCTCAATATTAACCGAAGAAACATCAAGACTTCCACTTACTGTTGAGTTGGTTAAAGACTGATCGTATGTTCTCCAATCTCCACGAACAAGATCGAAAGTAGCAAATCTAAGTACTACCGGATCAACAAAGTTGGTAAGGAACATACGCATAAAGCGGATAGACTTAAAATCGGAAATTGAGCCTACTGCTTTTTGATAATCCTTTACCGGAATTTTGAACTGATACCAGTTCACTTCTTCTGTTTTTCCGTTTCTAAGCTTTACACTCGCTGTTCGTTTGTCGGCAATGTAGTTACTGCCAACTTTCAAATCTTCAGGAGAAAGACTAATTTTGTACTGGAAATATTTTTCATACTCATTGAGCGTGTAATCCTGATTGATATCTTCCACATCGGGTACTGTCTTTGCAGAAACATCGTATTTCTCAGGAGAATCTTCCGAAGCTGTAGAGTTACCTTCCGGATTATTGTAGTATTTGTAACGTTCAAGAATACTCTTTTCTGCCTGATCGTAATCTGTACCACGATAATAGTGATAAAGATCTCCGGATGGGCTCTTTTCAAATTGTGCATATACAGCCGGTTCAAGAATGGACTTTAATTTATCCAGGTAAGTGCTGTATGTGCTGAACGTTTTTTCTTCTTCAGCTGATAGTCCGTTTAATCCTATATCTTGTTTTTTTCTGGCTCCGGCAGCATTCTCAAAGGCATACACAATACTTTGTTCTGTAGGTACTTTTCCCCACATAGTCTCTTTAACTTTTGTAGGGTCACTATCAACAGGCATTCCGTTTTCAAAGTATTTCTTTCCGTCCTTTAGAATATCTTCGGAAGCCTCTCCCAGATTTATATAAAGATCACCACCACGACGATTACCGGTTGTGCTTTCGTAGATAAACGGATCGAGAAGCCAGAACTCAATATATTCAATATTGGCGGTTTCAAAATCACTGGTATCCAGCTTTCTCATAATTCCTCCCCAACGTTTTTCGGGATTGTTAAGATAACCTTTTGGTGATAGATTTGTATCAAGGTTGTATGGGCCACGTTCGTTAGGGTAATAAGCAAGGTTAAGTATTGAAAGGGTAGAGGTTTCCAGGTAAGAAGTCTCTTTGTTTGGGAAAATTTCTTGTTCGTATACTTCCCTTACATAGTGATTAGACAGCTGATCGAGGTCGCTTTTTATGTGAGAGGGTGTTAATGATGAACTTCTGCGGGTAAATAGTCCATCAATATAATACCAGGACAAGAGTGCCCTGTTTTTTCCATAAGTTATATCATTTGATTTTGAGGCCTCAGGAAAAAGAGCATTTGCACCGCTTTCGTAGGGAGTACTGGCCAGCATCCAATAAGAGGGCTGACGTAAATCAATACCGGTACTAGTCGACTCAAAATCATCGATGTAAGAAGCATCACCTTGAGTTCCGGATGCATGTCCCGGAACCAACTGAGCAAATTCCGCTGTTAAGTTTATGTGCGAAGGTTGTGTTGCTTTGACAAAAGGTAACTTGTCTACCATATTTGTAAGCCATTGGCTCTCCTTTTTCCATGAAGTGTTGAGTCCCCAGATAGTGTTACTTATCGGCTCTTCGTTCATGGCTATTTTTGTTGTCATGGGTTTTTCCGATAAATGCATTATGGTACCGCCTATCTGGAAATCCTTTGAAAAATCATACGTAAAATTCATCCCCAGCATTGTTTTTCGCTGCAGGTTAAAACTACTGTTGCTTTCCAGATTAACGCTTACGGAAGTACCGGCATCAATAATACTTTGGTTGATAATGGTAACAATACCCATTGAATAGTCTACCGTATAATCTGAGTTTTCAACAAGAGTAACGCCACCGGCTGTGACTTTAACCGAACCAATAGGAATATTTGTAGAACCCAGCCGGATTTCCGATCCAGATGAGGCTTTGTATTCACCTGTAAACTTGAATTTATCCTTCTCGGCTATTTGCTTTGCTATCGTTTTTGTAGAATCGTAAAGTTCCTGAAATACGTACTTCTTGGCAATTACATCATTGCCGATTGCTTTCCGTAAATGACTTCCGAAAGGTTCTACTACAGGGAAAAAGATTCGTCCATTTTGAGCAGTTACTGTATATCCTTCAACAAAATCGAAGAATCCGTTTGGATTATTTTGATTATTGGCATCCAGCCGGTCGAGGTTCATCACTCTAAGCAGAGGAACCTTATTTATTGAACCTTCGGGAATATAATTCAGGTAAACGCCGGTTGTATCACTCTGATATTTAATGTCTAACCGGAAGTTTTTACTTTGCAAGTCATAAGCGTTCAGTGAATAAACGTTCTTCATCATTAAATCCCAGCAACCAGAGGCAGGAGAATTGGATGTGCTTTTTAATAATTTCAGATAGAGGGCAGAATTAGTATCTTTTACATCGGCAGCAAATTCACCCACCTGATATCCTTTGCCTTTGTATGTATATTCAAAGGCTACAGCCAAAACTTCGTCGGGTTGAAGAGTTGATTTTAAGGAAATATATCCTAAAGCACTATTGATAGTATATTCCGAACTGGTCAGCAATCGTGCGCTTTCAATCTTTTCATAATCCATTCCACCTTCTAACTGAGGAATCGCCCCCAGAGTTGTGCTCACCATATCGATATTCCGGGCATTGGAATAATCGTTGACCATTTTTGTGTAAACATCGTTGGCACTATTGGCCGGAACTCTGTTTACTCCCGATTTAGACCAGAATGAATTACTGATGTGCTCATTCTCTCCTAAGTCGGTCATTGCCACCACATTTCTCGGATTATCATAATTTCCTCTTTTATTGGTAATCCAGACTTCAATTCTGTTTATTGTTATTCCGGAAGTAATGGTGGGTAGCTGACTCATGTTCTTGTCATAAGTATCCCGGAAATATTGAGCAAGGAAAAAATGACGGTTCTCATCGTAACTGTCGGCCGAAATTTCAAAAGATGTGGTTTGTGCCCCGCCTTTACTATTTACTGTTTTCGATTCTGATTCCTGTTGAGAGATAACAGTCTGCAACTTTAGCTTTCCAAATTGTAAATCTGTGCGGATACCAAATAAAGATGTTGCACCGTGAATAAGCGAAGAATTGGTAGGCATGGACACATTACCGGCTTCCATCAATTTAACTATTTCATCTTCCTTTCCTTCGTATTTGAGTTTTATCTTTTTTGTGTCAAAATCAAAAGTCGCATCGGTGTTGTAGTTCATGTTCATATTGACCTTGTCACCAACTTTACCATTGATATTGACATTTATCTTTTCGTCGAAGTCAAAGCCCAGTGTCTTTCTTGAACGTTCGGGTAGAGTAGGATTTTCTACATTTTTGCTTTTGAATCCAAAGCTGAGTTCGGCATTTCCCTGCGTTTTAATCTGTACACCGCCCGGACCAAAAATCTTTTCAGCCGGACCAAGATCGAACTTCATGCTCATGAAGTTAAACTCATCTTTCCCTTTAGCGAAAGTCTCTTTGTTTTTTTCTCTGTAAAAATCCTGGATAGACTTTTTCAGACTCCAGTCTGCATATTCTTCCGGAGTAAGGAAAAGGGGAACATCTACCTGAGTACTTCCTGCTTTTGTGCGGATTAAATATAGATTCGTCTTTTCATTGTACTCAACTTCTGTTTTAAGATTATCCGGATTGCGAAGGTCAACAGGAGATTTATCCATGTCCTTCAGATTTTCCGGAGCTGTTTTCTTAACAGAATATCGTGGCTTAACGGAATCTGCAGGTACAGGTTGCTGTGGAGTAGGAGCGGAATAGTAGTTGCTCACCTCAAAAAATGAGCTGTTGTTAAGAACTGCCCAGGCGTGAATACTAAGAACAGTCAGCAACAAGCAGATAAACCACTTTCCGCTTCTCATTTTTTATAATCTCTTTAGAGCTAATTTTATAACCTCTTCAACTTTATATAAAGGCTCCTCTTTTAAAATAGCAAAAACCACTTTTTGAGATGCAGCTGTATTGAATCCAAGCATGGTCAATGCTGCAACAGCTTCATCGTGCACTTCTGTATTTTGTAACATAGTGCCGCCAACTTTACCACTATCGCTGCCGGTGATTTTAATTTTGTCTTTTAAATCTACAATAACTCTCTGAGCAGTTTTCAAACCAATACCTTTCACGGTCTTTAGCATATTTGCATTCTCGGAGCTTATAACATTAGCCAGTTCGCTGGGAGACAGGGCGGAAAGAATCATGCGGGCGGTATTTCCGCCAATTCCGGAAACAGAAATAAGCAACAAAAATAGCTCTCGTTCTTGTTTATCCGCAAACCCGTAAAGCACATAAGCATCTTCTCTTATGGCTTCGTATATGTAGAGTTTTACACTGTTTAATTTTTGAATAGCCGAATAGGTGTTTAGAGAAATGTTAATGAAATACCCCATCCCGTTACAATCAATTACTGCCGATGCCGGATTTAGTTCTGCAATGTTTCCTTTTATATACTCAATCATTTGATTTATTTTATATATTTGTAATGGGAGGCAAAAGTACAAATTTATTGCGTTAAAGCATATTTGTCTCCTTAGAAAGAAACGTCAAACCATGCTTGTTTATTGTCTGTAACCTCCATTGTATGCATATTTTTTAATATATTAAGTTGTTAATTCTTTGATTGTGACACAATTTGATTATTTTTGTCGACTGAATATAGAAATATGTCAAACTTAAGACCACAACAGAATGAAAAAAGTTAGAGCAGCCATTGTAGGATATGGCAATATTGGAAAGTATGTATTAGAAGCACTTCTTGCTGCACCCGATTTCGAAGTAGCAGGTGTTGTACGCCGTAATGGGGCTGCAGATAAACCAGCAGAATTAGCGGAATATGATGTAGTGAAAGACATCAAGGAATTAAAAGATGTTGATGTAGCTATTCTTTGTACTCCAACAAGAAGCGTTGAAAAATATGCAAAAGAGATATTAGCTCTTGGTATCAATACTGTAGATAGCTTTGATATCCATACTGGAATTGTAGATCTTCGTCGTGAACTAATGGCTTCTGCAAAAGAACACAATGCAGTATCTATTATTTCTGCAGGATGGGATCCGGGAAGTGATTCTGTTGTTCGTGCTCTTCTTCAGGCAATTGCTCCAAAAGGTGTTTCTTACACAAACTTTGGTCCTGGTATGAGTATGGGACATACAGTTGCAGTAAAAGCAATCGAAGGTGTTAAGGCTGCTTTGTCAATGACAATACCTACAGGCACAGGTATTCACCGTCGTATGGTTTACATTGAAGTAAAAGACGGATATAACTTTGAAGAAGTAGCAAAAGCAATTAAGGCTGATGCTTACTTTGTAAATGATGAAACTCACGTAACACAGGTTCTTTGTGTTGACGATTTATTAGATATGGGACACGGAGTTAACCTTACACGTAAAGGTGTTTCAGGAAAAACTCAGAACCAGTTGTTCGAATTCAATATGAAGATAAACAACCCTGCATTAACAGGTCAGGTTCTTGTTTGCGTTGCCCGTGCTTCAATGAAACAACAACCAGGATGTTACACAATGATTGAACTTCCTGTAATTGATTTGATTTACGGAGATCGCGAAGACTTAATAGCACACTTAGTATAATATATAAAAATATGTTGGCATTTATAACATGGGATGTAAGTCCTACTATCTTTTCGATTTTTGGTCGTGAAGTAAGATGGTACGGATTATTATGGGGAATTGGTTTCCTTATTGGTTATGAGATGATGAGTCGTTTGTTTAAACACGAAAAATACCCGGAAGCATGGGTGGATAAACTCTTCTTCTATACCATTATAAGTTCTGTAGTAGGAGCACGTTTGGGACATTGTCTTTTTTATGAGTGGGACTACTATAGTGCAAATCCCATGCAGATATTTGCTATATGGAATGGCGGACTAGCCAGCCATGGTGGAGTATTTGCATTGATTGTTACATTAATGTATTACTCTAAAAAAGTCACTCATCAGAGTGTATGGTGGTTATTCGACCGCATGATTCCTGCTATTGCAGTAGCGTGTGCCTGTATTCGCTTGGGTAACCTGATGAACTCCGAAATATTTGGCTACCCTACAACAATGCCTTGGGGCTTTAAATTTGTACGCTCGGCAGAGTGGGTGAAAGAGTTCAACGGACTACCTTGTCATCCAACACAAATCTATGAAATGCTTTATTGCATTGCAGCATTGATTGTGTCATTGGTAATGTACTGGAAGTTTAAACTTCAATACAGAGTAGGTCTGATTACTGGTGTTTGTCTGATAATCTTTTTCGGCTCTCGTTTTGCCCTGGAATTTATGAAGAATCCTCAGGTTGCAGCCGAAGTGAATATGCAATTAAATATTGGTCAGCAACTTAGTATACCGTTGATACTTCTAGGTGTTTATTTAGCTGTAACAGCTTTGATAAAACCAGATTTTAAGCGATTATTCTAGCGGAATTCTGAGATAAAATATAAAAGACAGCTTACTGATTCGAAAGAATTGGTAAGCTGTTTTTTTGTGCCGTACATGATGTGTAAATTGACTCATAACAGAAACAAATAAGATTTATGTTTTTAAGCAAAAATATTGCATAGCCTATATATCAAAATTTAAAATAACTGCTAGTAAATACAAATCTTAAACAATCAGAATACTAAATAAATATATTTTAAAATGAAGTAAGACCTGTTTTTGTATGAATGTTATTCCCCTAGATAGACAGTGATTTTTAAAACATGAATATAATTGTTTGATATTATGTATGTTATATGTGATTTGATTTTAGTGGAAGTATAAGAACTCTCTAGTAATATTATAATTTTACTTATGAAAGTCAAATAAAAATTCGTGTTAATTATTATGAAATATAAAAACTTTTTGTTTTCTTTGTAGCGTTGTAATCATATTAATGCGCTAATATGATTGAATCTTTTTTAATAACAAGAAGCGTTTAAAATATTATCCCCGTTCAGAAAATCGCCAAATTTTAAGAACAATCCGAGGATAGTAGGAACAAACGCTCATGCTTATTGTGTAACCCTTATAGGTAATCATAATGGCGTGGGCTGCTGTTTCTATTATTTGGATTGTGGGTGTTTGGCGATACCTCTGAACGGATAATAGTTAACAGTTCCCACGCTTTTTTTTATATAATACCAAATAGGGAACTGAATGGTTAAATATAAACTATGAAATCAAAATCATTAGCCCAAATTCTAATTCCAATAGTATGTACTGTGCTACTTTGGATTGTTTTAGCAATTTTATCATTTTTATTGGCATCAGTTTGTTATTTGCTAGCTCATTCCCCTTTGGCAGGTGATATAAATTATAAAGTGTTTGAAGTTTTAGAAAATATTTCTAATTTTCTTCTTGTAAATATATTCAAATGGGAAGATGAACTTGGAAATGTAGATAAAAGCGCAGTCTTCTTCTGGGTAATAAATAGCCTTTTTATTGTTTTTGTAGAATTATGGGCAACATCAGAGATTGAAGATGAAGAATCTAAGTATAAGTAGAATTAAAAATCTAATAAGTTATGAAAAAGATTGCTATACTATCAATTCTTTTCTTTTCATTCTGTTTAAGAATGCAAGCGCAAGATGTTTTACCTGTAACAATTAATGTAGCTACTGCTGGTTCATTACCATCATTAATAGCGACAACCAAAAAAGATCTGATTACAAATCTTACTGTAACTGGGAACTTAAATGGAACTGATATTCGCTATATACATGAAATGGCAGGAAGTAGTATTAATGGATCTACTACTACTGGAAAGCTTTCTGTACTTGATTTATTTGGGGCAAATATTGTAGGTGGTGGGGATCCCTATTTTTACCAAGACGACAAGCCTCAATACACATCTTTAAATGAAATTGGTGATTATGCATTTAAAAATTGTAAAGTTTTAACTTCTGTAATTATACCTATAAATGTAATATCTATTGGCAATTCTGCGTTTTATGGCTGCATAGGGTTAACCTCAATTATAATTCCTAATAGTGTAACATCCATTGAGAAATTTTCATTTGGATGTTGTAAAGGGTTGACTTCTATTACTATCCCTAATAATTTAAAATCAATTGATGAAGCTGCATTTATTGATTGTACAGGCTTAACTTCGATAGCCATTCCAAACAGTGTACTATCTATTGGGAATTATGCTTTTGAGAATTGCTTAAGTTTAACTTCTATAACTATTCCCAATGG
The DNA here is from genome assembly GCF_963675905.1 of uncultured Bacteroides sp. Classification (NCBI taxonomy): domain Bacteria; kingdom Pseudomonadati; phylum Bacteroidota; class Bacteroidia; order Bacteroidales; family Bacteroidaceae; genus Bacteroides; species uncultured Bacteroides sp. Next base: position 3,921,931 of record NZ_OY780936.1, read on the forward strand.
TGTAACATCTATTGGGCGTAGTGCATTTATTGCTTGCGCAGGTTTAACTTCGATAACCATTCCTAACAATGTAACATCCATAGGTGATCATGCGTTTTCTGAATGCAACATAAATACACTTAACTTTAATCCAACGAATTGCACTTATATTGGATCACATGCTTTTTCAAATCAGACTTTAAAAATATTGAATATAGGAGAAAATGTAAATGTAATACCTAATTCTGCATTTTCTAGTTGCATAGGCTTAACTTCTATAACTATCCCCAATAGTGTAACATCTATTGGTAGTTCTGCATTTGAGTGTTGCATAGGTTTAACTTCTATAACCATTCCCAATAGTGTAATATCTATTGGTGGCTCTGCCTTTTCTGGTTGCAACATAAATACACTTAACTTTAATCCAACGAATTGCACTTCCATTGGATTATTCGCTTTTCTAAATCAGACTTTAAAAATATTGAATATAGGAGAAAATGTAAATATAATACCCAATAATTCCTTTTCAGATTGTACTGGTTTAGTTTCGATAATAATACCTAACAGTGTAACTTCTATTGGGAATAATGCCTTTTCAGATTGCACAGGTTTAGCTTCTATAATAATATCTAGTAGTGCAACATCTTTAGGGGATTATGCGTTTTCTGGTTGCGCAAGATTGAGTTCTTTAACCATTCCAAACAGTGTAAAATCTATTGGCAATTATGCTTTTTACGGTTGTGCCGGATTAACCTCGATAAATATTGGTAACAGCGTAACAAATATAGGGACTTATGCATTTTATGGTTGTACAAAATTGAAAGAATTTATAGTTGACAATAACCCAAGCTTTCTGAGCCAGGATGGAGTTTTGTTTAACAAAGATATAACAAAACTGATTGCATATCCAAGTTGTAAATCTGATACAATATATTCCATTCCTAATACAGTTACTTTTATAGACGATTTTGCATTTAATTATTGCATAAATATAAAAGAAATGCATTGTAAGGCTTTAATACCGCCAATAGTGAAAACTAATACTTTTTACGGAAGATCTTCTACTTGTAAATTATTTATTCCTAAAGGAACTTATCAGAATTATTGGTTAGCATTAGGTTGGGGCGATTTTTTAAATATTATTGAAGAGGAATCAAATTCTACTTCAATAAACAAAATTAAAGCAAATAATATAAAAGTTTATACAGAACAAAATGCAATAGTAGTAACAAGTGGGGGATTAGGAAGTGAAATTTTTATTTATACTGAATCAGGAGCGTTATTACGAAATACAAAAATTACAGAGAATATAATTAAAATCAGTGCTCCTATTGGGCATATATATGTTGTGAAAATAGCCAATAAGACATTTAAAGTTGCTTTGTAAGGAACTCAATATAGAAAAAGCGTACAGTATAAACTGTTAGTTTCCACGCTTTATTAATTTAAGTTCTAACCAGAGGAGACAGGTTAGTAAAAAGAAATAGATATGAAAAAAGCAATTATCGCATGTTTATTAACAGCAACAATTTTCAGTTTTACTAGTTGTGGAACATCTAGTAATCTTATTTTTAATCAAAATCAAAATCAAACAAGTGTTGTTCTTAGCCAAAACAATTTTAAAGTTGTAGGTACAGCTAAAGGACAAGTTAAAAGTACATATATATTTGGCTTGGGTGGTTTATCTAGAAAATCATTAAGAGAAAATGCAATGGGTGCTATGGTAAAAAGCGCAGATTTAAAAGATGGTGCAAAAGCAATTATTAATGCAAATGTTACAGAAAAGAATATATTTGTTCTTCCTTTCTTTTATAAACGCGTTATGACTGCTGAAGGACAAATTATTGAGTTTACAAAATAAGTTTCTCAATATTGGATACTTATAAACAAAATTAAGGCAGCAGATGAAGTAATTTATTTGCTGCTATTAAATAGTGTATAAACAGTTTTTATTTCATTAATGAAATGTCTTCTACTGTTTTATATAAAAAAATAAAAACATGTACAATCCAGAAAAAGATTTTATTGAAAGAACGAAAATTCTTCTTGAACAATATGAAAAAACAGAAATTAATTCAAGTGAAAAATATGAAGTTTCTTTATTGTTGAATTGTTGTGTTGGTTTACTTTTAATCCCCAAAGAAGAAAGTTATGATAAGATTAATGAACGATTAAACTTAAATGATGATTGGGGGATAACGGAGAGTGATATTACAATTGATAATTCTAATTCTAAGTCTGTTAAAAGTACCTTAAGGCACTTAAGAAACTCTGTAGCTCATGGTAAATTTGAGTTTTTACCGCCTAAAAAAGGTAATCAGATTGAAAGAATAGAATTTAAAGATAATAGTGTTACTATAAATATACATGTTGACCAATTAAAGAAATTTCTATATAAATTGATTACTCAATTAACATAAATCAGATTCTTGATTTTACTTAAAAATTAAACCTGTAATATAGATGAAATCTTTTTGACTAAACATGATATGATAATTCTAACTATCAATGGATTAATAAAAAATAAATAGGAGAAAAACTATTTTTTGTTCCTCCTATTTTATTTAGGTTCTTCTTCACTTTAGGTGCAAGATATTATATTAAGCCTCTTATTTCTGGTGTTTTGTAGACTTTTTATCAGATTTAATAAATGGCTCATCAAAAAGCATGTATAATCTTGATTGGATAAGTATTTGAATCTGTTTGCTTGCACTAAAAGTAACAAAGAACCTGGTAAATGCGTTTACATCCCTCACTCCCTCACCATTCCTTATCAAATTATTGATTTTGAAAGTTATATGTGGTGATGGTAGCATTCTGAACCCTCACCAAACCATCACTTTTCGGGGTCATCCCTCACCATTTCAACCTAAAAAAAATAGAAATAGAGCATATCTCAATCACAAAATCGTTGAGACTATTTTGGGGAAAGAAATTTTGAATGTGCAAAAAAGCAAAAATTGAGTCTGAATTTGGTGAGGGTAGACCCGAAAAGTGATGGTTTGGTGATGGATGAAAATTCTACCATCACCCATTAACTTGATGTAATTCAGTGTGTTATAAGAGCTGGTGATGGAGTGATGGTAGCTTTTTTGTTTTACTTTAAGAATGAGTAATATTAGTAGATGAAAAAACTCCCGCCAGCTTTTTTAAAAACCCAGCCGGATGTTGAGTAAAGTCCGGTTATCTTTTTTAAAAAGCAGGCGGGAGATTTTGGATTATTCACCAATGATTTTTATTTATTGGAGTTTGGATTAGCCTTTTCTGGAATAGGTTTGCAGCTTTCTCTGTTATTACAAAGATTGGTTTACACTGTTTTTCTTACTCCTAAATATAGTTTACGCAATAATTGAATTTTCCAGGTCAATAATCTCTTCCGGACAAAGTGTAAGTTTCTCTACACCATGCTCATTAACAACCCATGAATTTTCAATTCCTACAGGACCAACACCGGGAAGAACAATTTTAGGTTCAAGAGCAAAAACCATTCCTGGTTGCAGTTCTTGTTTTACTCTTGGAGCAAATACAGGAGCTTCATTAATTTCCAGTCCGATGCCGTGGCCTACAAATTTGGCTTGTTGCTTGGTTCCCATAAACTGATCTTTGAAACCAGCTTTAGCTACTATATCAATTGCTTTATTGTACAGCGTTTCACAAACAACTCCCGGTTTTGCCATAGCTGTAACTTCCGATTGGATATCCAGACATACTTGATGTGCTTTATAAGCTTCTTCGCTGATTTTACCGATAGAGAAAACACGTGACATATCACACATATAGCCGTTGAAGTTTCCTCCTAAATCTACCATTACAGTATTTCCTTTTTCAAGCTTTGTGCCATTAAGTCCACCAGGAAGAGCAGGGCTTAATCCTTTTCCTCCTAATGCAAAATCATAAGGAGAAGGTGCTTCTGCGTTATTTCCGGCAAGTACACTTCCAAAGAATATTTCCATGCTTTGACCAAAAACACGGAAAATACCAAGGCATCCTTCCAGACGCATAATTCTTTCTATTTCGAATGAGAAATGGCGATCGTCCATTCCTTCACGATAGACCGATGGTATTTGCATGTATGCACGGGTATGTGCAGCTCCAGCCTGACGGAAGAGTTCAATCTCTACATCTGTTTTTACGCTACGGGCAGCACGGATTACCGGTGTTCCGTTCACACATTTTGATGAAGGGAATATATTTGCCAGTCGGGTATATTCTGTAAATGGCAATTCTTCTCCCTCTAACATTAGTATCTCAGGAAAAGAAATTCCTTTTTCGTTCAGTATTTCGGCAATCTGTTCAGGTTTCCGTATATAATGAATATTCCTGCCTTTCAATCCACTTGGGCGTTTTATAAAGTACCAGGGTTCTCCTACAGCAGGCAGATAGCAATAACCACTAAGAATTTGTCCACAAGTATAGAGTATGCTTACGTTGCAAGTAATAAGTGCAGCGTCGATGTTTGATTGAAGCATAAGCGCCCGGATTTTCTCCTGACGCAGAGCTAATTCATTTGATAATTTCATTGTTTGAGTATAAATACTATTTTGATAATTTTTTTTGGGTGCCGGAACCTTTTGGGTCCATTGCATCAGGGCATACGGCATTAGGTATAGCCATCTTTTCTTCCCAATGAGGATTGAGATCTTCTTCCACTCTAAAAGGAACTTCTATTGGTGTGTACACATTTACTTCAACAGTAGCAATCCCTTCTCTAAGCATATCAATCTCTTTTGCAGCACAGTAGGACAGATCAATAATAAATCCTCTTCCAAACGGACCTCTGTCTGTTACAGTAACAATTACTTCTCTGTTATTCTTTTTATTCCTTACTTTAAGTAATGTACCGAAGGGATATGTACGGTGAGCACAAGTGAGGCTGTCATTGTGATAACGAATTCCGCTGGCAGTATTTCTGCCATGCATTCTTTTTCCGTAATAAGTAGCTTTTCCTGTCTCTTGAGCGGATGTGCAAAAACTGACTGTGGTCAGAAGAAACAGGATAAATAATAAAATCTTGTTGACCATATTGTTCTTGTTTTTGGTTAACAGTCTGGTACAAAGGTAAGAAAAATATTTCTAACTAAAAAATTGTATAAAAAAACGAATGCCCGTCACTCTCTCGAGTAACGGGCATCGCAAAACTTAAAATACGACTAAACGAATATTTCTTTGATTATTATACTATACCTTGGGCCATCATTGCGTGAGCAACTTTCATGAATCCTGCAATATTGGCTCCCTTAACGTAATTGATATATCCGTCGGGTTCTGTTCCATACTTAACGCATTGAGCATGAATACCATGCATGATTTCATGAAGCTTGCTATCCACCTCCTTAGCTCCCCAGCTTAGGTGCATTGCGTTCTGTGACATCTCTAGTCCGGAAGTTGCAACTCCACCTGCATTAACTGCTTTACCAGGAGCATACATAACTTTACGTTCAACAAACAAATCAATAGCTGCAGGAGTGCATCCCATGTTAGAAATTTCTCCTACGCAAAGAACATTATTGTCTATTAATAGTTTAGCATCATCGCCATCCAGTTCGTTTTGGGTTGCACAAGGTAATGCAATGTCTACTTTAACTTCCCAAGGACGACGACCTGGAACAAATTTAGCCTTGAATTCCTCAGCGTATGGTTCAACTATATCATTGCCCGAAGCACGCAACTCAAGCATGTAATCAATCTTTTCTCCGCTTATACCAGCTTCATCATAAATGTATCCGTCCGGTCCGGAGATGGTTACAACTTTAGCTCCAAGTTCGGTAGCTTTTAAGGCTGCACCCCATGCTACATTACCAAAGCCAGAAATGGCAACAGTTTTACCTTTAATATCAATGCCTTTTGTTTCCAGCATCTGATGCACAAAGTACAGACCTCCGAAACCAGTAGCTTCCGGGCGAACTAATGAACCACCATATTCAATACCTTTTCCGGTAAATGTACCTGTAAATTCACGGGCTAGTTTTTTATACATACCAAACATGTAGCCAATTTCACGACCGCCTACACCGATATCTCCGGCTGGTACATCTGTATCAGGGCCAATATGGCGCCATAGCTCTAACATGAATGCCTGGCAGAAACGCATAACTTCCGCATCGGATTTGCCACGAATGGAAAAATCAGATCCACCTTTACCTCCTCCCATTGGAAGAGTAGTTAAAGCATTTTTGAAAGTTTGCTCAAATCCCAGGAATTTAAGAATAGAGAGATTTACTGAAGGGTGAAAACGAATTCCGCCTTTGTATGGGCCAATGGCATTGTTGAACTGAACACGGTAACCAAGGTTGATTTGCACCTCTCCTTTATCGTCTACCCAAGGCACTTTAAATGTAAAAATACGGTCGGGTTCAACTAAGCGTTCTATAATACGAGCTTTTTCAAATTCAGGATGTTGGTTGTAAACATCTTCAATAGATATCAAGACTTCTTTTACAGCTTGGAGGTATTCTAACTCACCAGGGTGTTTAGCTTCTAATGAAGCCATTATTAAATCGATGTTCATAATATGTTTTTTAAAAAGGTTTCTGATAAAATGTAAACTATTACATAAGCAAAGGTAGTTAATTAAATGAGTTAAACTAATTTTTTAGTGAAAATATTGATTAAAATATAATAAAATGATATTATGGTATATTCTGGTTTACTTTTCAGTCCATTTGTTGCATAAGCCAAAAATAATCCTCAAATTTGTTACCTTATAATGTAATGAAACAGTATATGCTTAGTAAACTTAAATTAAACCAACTATATTTCAAAGATACTACTTTTGCCAATTTAATGACCAAAAGAATCTTTAATATTTTGCTCATCGCTAATCCTTATGACGCTTTTATGCTGGAGGATGACGGACGTATTGACGAAAAGATCTTTAATGAGTATGCTGCACTCAGTTTGCGCTATCCTCCACGGTTTACTCAGATCTCTTCAGAAGAAGAGGCATGGGCTGAATTGGAAGATATTTCTTATGATCTGGTTATATGTATGCCAAGTACCGACAAAAGTGATTTCTTTGCTACAGGACGCAATATCAAAGAAAAATATCCTCATATTCCAATTGTCATTCTTACGCCTTTTTCTCATGGAGTAACAAGGCGGTTAGCCAATGAAAACTTAAGTGCTTTTGAATATGTGTTTTGCTGGCTGGGAAATACAGATTTACTTGTTTCTATAATAAAATTGATAGAAGATAAGATGAATCTGGAGCACGACGTAGCCGAAGTAGGGGTGCAGATGATTTTATTGGTGGAAGACTCCATTCGTTTTTATTCTTCGGTTCTTCCTAACCTTTATAAGTTTGTTCTTCAGCAATCGCAGGATTTTGCCACAGAAGCATTGAATGACCACCAGAAAACGTTGCGCATGAGGGGGCGACCAAAGATTGTTTTGGCCAGAAATTATGAAGAAGCTATGGAGCTTTATAATAAATTCCAGGATAATATGCTGGGAGTTATTACCGATGTAAGATATCCAAGAAATGGAAAAAAGGATTCATTAGCCGGAATTAAGCTGTGTTCTGAAATACGTAAAAAAGATCCGTTTGTTCCATTGATTATTCAATCATCTGAAACAGAGAACCAGGTTTACGCTAATCGTTATGCGGCTAGTTTTGTAGATAAGAATTCCAAGAAGATGGATGTTGATTTACAACGAATCGTATCCGATAACTTTGGATTTGGCGATTTTATTTTCCGCAATCCAACAACTAATGCTGAGGTTGCAAAAGTCCGCAATCTGAAAGACCTTCAAAATATTATTTATTCTGTGCCCAGCGAATCTTTGCTGTATCATATTTCCCGAAACCATATTTCCCGCTGGCTTTACTCCCGGGCAATGTTTCCGGTTGCCGAGTTCCTGCGTCAGATTACCTTTGATGAAGTTGTAGATATTGATATATACAGAAAGATTATTTTCGAGGCGATTGTGAAATACCGTAAAATGAAGAATCAGGGAGTGGTAGCTGTTTTTAAACGCGACCGCTTTGACCGCTATTCTAATTTTGCTCGTATTGGCGACGGATCGTTGGGAGGAAAGGGTAGAGGACTAGCATTTATTGACAATATGGTAAAGCGTCATCCTCAGTTTGATGAATTTGATAATGCAAAAGTTGCTATTCCTAAAACCGTTGTTCTTTGTACAGACATCTTCGATGAGTTTATGGAATCGAACAATCTGTATCAGGTGGCTCTATCGGATGTAGACGATGATACTATTCTGAAGTATTTCTTGCGGGCTAAACTTCCGGAGAGATTGGTGGAAGACTTCTTTACATTCTTTGATGTGGTGAAATCTCCAATTGCAATCCGCTCGTCGAGTTTGCTGGAAGATTCCCATTATCAGCCATTCGCCGGAATATATTCTACGTATATGATTCCTTATCTGGATGATAAGTATGAAATGCTGAGAATGCTGAGTGATTCTATTAAGGGTGTTTATGCTTCTGTGTTTTACAGTGATAGTAAATCATATATGCAGGCAACTTCCAATTTTATAGATCAGGAAAAAATGGCGGTTATTCTTCAGGAAGTTGTTGGTAACCAGTATGGTGACCGCTATTATCCTTCTATGTCGGGGGTGGCAAGGTCGCTCAACTATTACCCGATTGGAGATGAGAAACCGGAAGAGGGAACAGTGAATATTGCATTAGGACTTGGCAAATACATTGTTGATGGAGGGATGACTCTTAGATTTTCTCCTTATCATCCACATCAGATATTGCAGACCAGCGAATTGGATATTGCATTAAAAGAGACTCAGACTCGCTTCTATGCTTTGGACTTAAAGAATATAGGCCAGGATTTTTCTATCGATGATGGATTTAATTTGCTTAAACTTCCTGTTAAAGAGGCCGAGAATGATGGCTCATTGCGTTATCTTGCTTCTACTTTCGATCCTTATGATCAGGTTATTCGTGATGGTCTTTATCCTGGTGGACGTAAGCTGATTACTTTTGCCAATATCCTGCAGCATGATGTTTTCCCATTGGCTGAGATATTAAAGTTGGCAATGAAGTATGGGGAGGATGAAATGAGACGTCCGGTTGAAATTGAATTTGCCGCAACGATGAGTACGGAGATGGATAAATCGGGCACATTCTATCTGTTACAGATTCGTCCTATTGTTGATAGTAAGCAAGTACTTGATGAAGATTTGTCGTTAGTAAAAGCAGAAAAAACATTGCTTGGTTCTAATCATGCTTTAGGTCATGGAATTATGAATGATGTATATGACATTGTTTATGTAAAGACTGACAATTACAGCGCATCTCATAATCAGGATATTGCTTACGAAATAGAAAAACTGAATAAGGAGTTTCTTGATAAAAACCAGAATTATATTCTGGTTGGTCCGGGACGATGGGGTTCCAGCGATACCTGGCTGGGTATTCCTGTAAAATGGCCACATATATCGGCTGCAAAAGTTATTGTTGAAGCGGGTCTAACAAATTATAGAGTAGATCCAAGTCAGGGAACGCATTTCTTCCAGAATCTTACATCGTTTGGTGTGGGCTACTTTACTATTAATTCTTATATAAATGATGGCATTTATGATCAGGATTTCTTAAATGAAAAAGAAGCTGCGTTTGAAACTAAATACCTTCGTCATATACATTTTAATAAACCATTGATCGTTAAAATAGACGGAATGAAGAATATTGGAGTTGTGATGAAGCCTGAATAATTTTACAAATGAAAATAGTTATAGTTGAGGCATTAATGGGGTTTTTAAATAAAAAATAATATGAAAAAAATCTTTTGGCTATTTTTTATTCTTGTATGTAATGTACAGCTATTTGCTCAGCAAGGTTATCAGCCTTCTGAGGAAAACCTGAAAAGTAGAACAGAATTTCAGGATGAAAAGTTTGGAATGTTTATCCATTGGGGACTATACAGTATGCTGGGTGATGGTGAATGGGTAATGAATAACAGGAATATAAACTGGAAGGAGTATGAGAAACTGGCTTCTGCTTTCTATCCTTCCAAATTTGATGCTGCCGCATGGGTTTCGGCTGCAAAGGCTGCCGGTATGAAATATATTTGTTTCACAACTCGTCACCACGATGGTTTTTCAATGTTTAAAACTAAATATTCGGATTATAATGTTGTAGATGCAACTCCTTTCAGCAAAGACATAGTGAAAGCTTTATCCGAAGAATGTAAAAAGCAGGGGCTAAAACTTCATCTTTACTATTCTCATCTGGATTGGCGTCGCGATGATTATTATCCAATCGGTAAAACGGGTCTTGTTGGTAGAACTGGGCAGGGGACTGGCCGAACAACTCATGGAAAATGGAGTGATTATATGAACTTTATGAATAATCAGCTTACCGAATTACTAACGAACTATGGTCCGATTGGTGCAATTTGGTTTGATGGTTATTGGGATAAGGATCAGGATTCTACCTGGGATTGGAACTTAGGTGGACAGTATGAACTGATTCACAAACTACAACCGGGATGCTTGATTGGAAACAATCATCACAGTACTCCGCTTCCTGGTGAAGATTTTCAGATGTTTGAACGTGATCTTCCGGGCGAGAACACAGCCGGACTTTCAGGGCAGACAATCAGCAGACTTCCTTTGGAAACTTGTGAAACCATGAATAGAAACTGGGGATATGACATTACTGATAGTAATTATAAAACAACCAAAGAGTTTATTCATTTTTTAGTAAAAGCTGCTGGAAATAATGCTAACTTACTTATCAATGTTGGTCCTCAGCCCAACGGAGAAATCCCGGCAACTGCTGTACAAAGACTAAAAGAAGTAGGCGACTGGATGAAAGTGTATGGCGAAACAATTTACGGAACCCGTGGTGGGGCAGTTCCTGTTCGCGATTGGGGAGTAACTACTCAGAAAGGAAATAAATTATTTGTCCATATCCTGAACCTGAAAGATAAAGCTTTATTCTTGCCTGTTATCAACAAGGTGAAGAGTGCTGTATTGTTCAAGAATAAAACTGCAATTAAATTCAAACAAGATAAAGATGGTATTTTACTGTACTTAACAGAAGCTCCCACAGACGTTGATTATGTTGTGGAATTATCTTTCTGATGTTTTTTTGTATTCATTCCCAGTAAATTTAATAGTTTGAAGTAATAAACAAAAAAGCTGGAATCTCTTTTTAAATCTCTTGTACAAAAGATTGCATTCTTCTGTACAAAACAATATAATCTTCTGTACAAAAGAATTAATTGTTTTGTACAAGGAAAAATTAATTGTTCGGGATGAATTTAAAACAATCTGAGGCATATTCTAAAAAGACTTTCCAAGAAGTGAAATAGAGTCTTTAAAGACTGAATTCTTGGATTGGTCTCAGATAAGGGATCCGAAGATAAAAGAAATAAGAATGGGCTGTCCTAATTTGTTTGGACAGCCCATTTTATTGTTTGTGACTGAAAGATTGATGATCCCTTTATTCTCCTTTGGTTCTATAAACCAGGCAGGAAGAAAGAGATTATAATTTCGGATTTATTCCAATATTGTACATGATGAATGAATAAATGTCAGCTTGCTCGTCAATAACTTTACTGATAGGTTTTCCTGAACCATGTCCGGCTTTACTGTCAATTCGTATCAGCGTAGGATTCTTTTTGTTGCTTGCTTCCTGTAAGGTAGCAGCATATTTGAAAGAGTGTGCAGGAACTACACGGTCGTCATGATCGGCTGTAGTTACCATAATTGCAGGGTAGGTAATTCCTTTTTTGAATGTATGCAAAGGAGAGTAAGCATGCAGATAATCAAACATTTCTTTGCTGTCTTCGCTGGTACCGTAATCGCTTGCCCAGTTCCAACCGATGGTGAACTTATGGTAGCGAAGCATATCCATAACGCCTACTTCTGGAATAGCTACCTTAAAAAGATCAGGGCGTTGATTAACGCAGGCACCAATAAGCAATCCGCCGTTAGAACCTCCTACAATAGCAACTTTAGATTTGCTTGTGTATTTGTTTGCTATCAGGTATTCGGCTGCTGAAATAAAGTCGTCGAAAACATTTTGTTTATGCATCTTGGTGCCGGCAACGTGCCATTCTTCACCGTACTCGCCACCGCCACGAAGATTTGCCTGTGCATAAATTCCTCCGTTTTCAAGGAAAGGGATGCGGAAAGTAGAGAAACTAGGGTTGAGGCTGATGTTAAAACCACCGTAAGCATAAAGGAAAACAGGGTTGCTTCCATCTTTTTTCAATCCTTTTTTATAAGTGAGAAACATAGGAATCTTTGTTCCGTCTTTACTAGGATAGAATACTTGTTCCGTTACAAAATCTTCCGGATTGAAATTCACCTTCGGAGCACGATATAACGACGACTCATTTGTGTCGACATTGTATTTATACACTGCTCCCGGGAAAGTGAAAGAAGTGAAGATGAAAAATGCATCCTTCTCATCTTTATCACCACTAAATCCTACAGAACCCAATGAAGGAAGTTTTACTTCGTGAAGAAGTTTTCCGTCAGTATTATATACGAAAGCATGATTTGATGCATCTTTATCGTAAGTAAGCATTAGTTTTCCTCCAATTACTTCTGCTCCTGATAAAACAGATGTAGATTCCGGCACTAGAACTTTCCAGTTCTCTAGTTTCGGAGAGTTAATATCAGCAACCATTATTTTGCTTTTTGGTGCACCAAAATTAGTGCTAAAGAATATCTTATTTCCAATAACTTCGATAGGAGAATATTCATAATTAAAATCAGAAGCCAGCTGTTCAATCGGAGCATCGGCTTTGGTAAGGTTCTTCATGAAAAGAGCATTACCTCGTCCTTCGCCAGATTCAAAAATGAAAAGAGCTTGTTGATCCTCACTTACACTGGCTGTATAGAAACGTTTTGGATATTTAGGATTTTGATAAACCAAAGCATCTTTAGATTGTGGCTCACCGATTTTGTGATAGTAAATTTTATGATTCTCGTTCACATTGGAAAATTCTTTTCCGGCAACGGGAGCATCGTATGCGCTATAATAAAAACCATCTCCCTGCCATGCCGCACCTGAGAATTTAGCCCATTGAATATGATCACTTAATAGTTTTCTTGTGGCAATATCCATTACATAAACTTCTCTCCAGTCCGACCCGCTTCTTGAAATAGTATAAGCAAAATATTTGCCATCTTTTGAGAAAGAAATACCTGTCAAAGCAACAGTTCCATCTTCTGATAATTTATTTGGATCAAGAAAAACTTCAGGTTCAGAGTCTAAAGTGTTTTGCACATAAAGAACGCTTTGATTTTGTAAACCATCGTTCTTATAGAAATAGTATTTCCCGTTTTTCTTGAATGGAGCACCAATTTTTTCGTAATTGGTAAGATTAGTTAGTCTTTCCTTTAGCTTGTTTCTAAAAGGAATTTTTTCCAGGTAAGAGGAGGTAACTTTATTTTGAGCCTTTACCCATGCTGCTGTCTCTTTTGTCGTGTCATTCTCCAACCACCTGTATGGATCTGCAACTTTTACACCGAAGTAAGTATCTACTGTATTGTCTTTCTTTGTAATAGGATAAGTCAATTTACTTTTCTGCCCGAAAGTATTTGCAGTAATCATTCCACATGCTAACAATAACGTCATTTTTTTCATCTTTTATATCTTTTAGTAGTATCGTTTATCTATAAGAAATGCAAATATATTCGAAATATATAAACTGTCAAAGATGAAAAAAGAATATTACTTATAATATTAAAAAAAGAAGGCGATCACAAAGGATCGCCTTTAGAATAACAAAAGGGACTATCCTTTTGGACAGTCCCTTCACTATGACTTTTAATTCTGCTGATTAAACGATACCTTGAGCCATCATAGCATTTGCAACTTTCATGAAACCTGCAACGTTTGCACCTTTCACGTAGTTTACATATCCGTCGGCTTCAGTTCCGTATTTAACGCAAGCTTCGTGAATATTCTGCATAATGCTCTTCAATTTTTCGTCTACTTCTTCAGTAGACCAGCTTAATCTGATAGAGTTTTGAGACATTTCAAGACCAGAAACAGATACACCACCAGCATTTGCAGCTTTACCTGGAGCATAAAGAATCTTAGCATCCTGGAATACTTTGATAGCTTCTGGAGTAGAAGGCATGTTTGCACCTTCACTAACAGCGAAACATCCGTTAGCAACCAATGTCTTAGCGTGGTCTCCGTTCAATTCATTCTGAGTTGCAGAAGGAAGAGCGATATCACATTTTTCACCCCAAGGCTTAGCTCCTTCAACATATTTGCAACCGTATTTCTCTGCATATTCACGGATACGTCCTCTGTATACATTCTTAAGTTCCATGATGTAAGCAAGCTTTTCGCTGTCAATTCCGTCTGGATCATAAACATATCCGTCAGAGTCAGAGCAAGTAACAACTTTACCACCTAGTTCAAGAACTTTTTCGATTGTGTATTGAGCAACATTACCTGAACCAGATACTGTACATACTTTACCTTTAAGATCTGTTCCTTTAGTCTTTAACATTTCCATCAGGAAGTAAATGTTACCGTAACCTGTAGCTTCAGGACGGATCAAAGAACCACCGTATTCACGACCTTTACCTGTGAATGTACCAGTAAATTCTTTGCAAAGTTTCTTGTACATACCGAACATGAAACCAATTTCGCGGCCGCCTACACCAATATCACCTGCAGGAACATCCTGATCTGGACCAATGTGTTTCCACAATTCAAGCATGAATGATTGTACGAAGCGCATAACCTCAGCATTTGACTTTCCACGAGGAGAGAAGTCTGATCCACCTTTAGCACCACCCATTGGTAATGTTGTCAATGAATTCTTGAATGTTTGTTCGAATGCTAAGAATTTAAGGATTGAAAGGTTTACAGAGCTGTGGAAACGTAAACCGCCTTTGTAAGGGCCGATAACGTTATTATGCTGGATACGGTAACCCATGTTAGTCTGGATATTACCTTTATCATCCATCCATGTAACTCTGAATTGGAAAACTCTATCTGGAATACAAAGACGTTCAATTAAGTTTGCTTTGTCAAACTCAGGGTGTTTGTTGTATTCGTCTTCAATTGTAGAAAGTACTTCTTCTACTGCTTGATGATACTCTGGTTCGTTAGGGAACCTTCTTTTTAGGTCGTCTAAAACTTTACTTGCATTCATAAGATTTCTTTTATTGGTTGTTGTATGTTAAAAATGTTGTTGTTCTAAGTTGTGATTGCAAATTTATTGTTTTAATTTTAAATATCAAACAAATTCACAATTTAAAGTGGGAATAAATATCAAATTGGTTGTTTTTATTTTTTTAAGTGACTAAAAGATACCTTTTTGCTTTTTTTTAAGACTTGTGTGAAAATGTAAGGGTGATACGTAGTAAACCAATATATGGAGGAGGTTATATCATCAAATTGTCTATTGAATAATATTAGATGGTATTAAAATGATATTTAAAACGAATTAATAAAAGCAGATTGCGATTTAGAAGACTCTCTTTTGATTAGTTGTATTTTGAGGAGCGGAAAGAATATGGGGTGATAATTAGAACACTTTAAAGTATTCTAATTTTACCACCCCAATAAAAAGTTTATGTTACTTAGCGTTCTTTGTCTTTTCAGCAACAATAGCATCAATAACAGCTACAGCAGTGATGTTTACAATGTCACGAACAGAGCTTTCACTGTCAGTAAAATGAATAGGCTTGTTAAGACCCATTTGAATAGGACCGATCAGTTCACTGTCGTTCATAGCCTGAATTAACTTATAGCTAGAGTTGGCAGAACTTAAGTTAGGGAATATTAATGTGTTTACATCTTTGCCAAACAATTTTGTGAATGGATATTTCGCATCACGAATTTTTTTGTCCATAGCAAAGTTTACCTGCATTTCACCATCAATAGCCAAATCAGGATAAGCATCCTGCATTTGTTTAACAGCATCATGTACTTTTGCAGGGCTACCTACAGGATCAGAACCGAAGTTTGAGTATGATAACATAGCCATAACCGGAGTTTGATTGAAGAAACGAACTGTTTTAGCAGAAAGTCTTGCAATGTCAGTCAATGTTTCTGTATCCGGGTGGCGGTTAATCAATGTATCAGCAAGGAAGTAAGTGCCTTTCTTTGAATTAAGAATGTGCATTGTTCCGAAATGCTTGTATCCTTCCTGAATACCGATTACCTCTTTTGCAACTTTAATTGTATTTGAGTATTTAGTGTACAAACCAGTAATGAAAGCATCTGCTTCACCGGTTTCAACCATCATCATACCAAAATAGTTACGTTCGAACATCTTATCGGTAGCTTCATCGTAGTTAGCTCCTTCACGTGCACGCTTTTCGGCAAGGATATGAGCATAACGATCACGACGTTCAGCTTGACTGTCATGACGTAAATTTACAATCTCAATTCCGTCAAGATGCAAATCATATTCTTTTGCTAACTTTTCAATTCGTTCTTCATTTCCTAATAAAATAGGGTGACAGATACCTTCGTTCTTAGCTTCAACAGCAGCTTTCAACATGTTAGGGTGTCCGCCTTCTGCGAAAACAACTTTCTTAGGATCTGTACGAGCTGTGTCATATAGTTGACTAGTCAGCTTAGATTCATAACCCATCAATTCACGAAGATGTTTCTTATAAGCATCCCAGTCTTCAATAGGTTTACGCGCAACTCCCGATTCCATAGCAGCTTTAGCAACAGCCATAGAAACTTCAGTGATTAAACGTGGATCAACAGGTTTTGGAATAAAGTATTCAGGACCAAAAGATAGATTGGTTACATTATATACTTTGTTTACAATTTCAGGGATAGGCAGCTTAGCCAAATCAGCGATAGCCTTAACAGCAGCCAGTTTCATTTCTTCATTGATAGCACTTGCACGAGTGTCAAGAGCACCACGGAATATATAAGGGAATCCAATTACGTTGTTAATCTGGTTTGGATAGTCAGAACGACCGGTTGACATTAACACATCAGGACGAGCTGCGATAGCATCTTCGTATGTAATTTCAGGAATAGGATTTGCACAAGCAAACACAATTGGGTTGTTAGCCATTGAGCGAACCATATCCTGAGATAATATATTACCTTTAGAAAGTCCTAAGAATACATCTGCATCTTTAATAGCTTCTGCCAAAGTGTGAATGTCAGTGCGTGAAGTTGCAAAGAACTTTTTAGATTCATCAAGATTTGTACGTTCAGTTGAGATAACACCTTTACTGTCGAGCATTACAATGTTTTCCAGGCGTGCTCCAAGAGCAATATATAATTTTGTACAAGAAACAGCAGCAGCACCAGCACCGTTAACAACGATCTTAACATCTTCTATCTTCTTTCCGGCTACTTCAAGTGCGTTAAGCAAACCTGCACTGGAAATAATAGCAGTACCGTGTTGGTCATCATGCATTACAGGGATATCAAGCTCAGCCTTCAAACGTTTTTCAATTTCAAAACATTCAGGAGCTTTAATATCTTCCAGGTTAATACCTCCGAAAGTTGGAGCGATAGCTTTTACAGCTTCGATAAATTTTTCGGGATCTTTTTCGTTAACTTCAATATCAAAAACATCGATTCCTCCATATATTTTAAAGAGTAATCCTTTACCTTCCATAACCGGTTTTCCAGCTAGTGCACCAATATCTCCAAGCCCAAGTACAGCAGTACCGTTGGATATTACAGCTACTAAGTTTCCTTTAGCTGTATAATCATACGCTGTTAGTGGATTTTTTTCAATTTCCAGACAAGGTTCTGCAACTCCGGGAGAGTATGCCAAAGATAAGTCAGTTTGGGTACTGTAAGGTTTGGTAGGAACTACCTCGATTTTTCCAGGCTTACCCTGTGAGTGGTAGAGCAAAGCCGCTTCTTTTGTTATTTTAGCCATTTTTGTGTGTGATTTATCATAATTTGCCTACAAATCTAATAAATAAAGTTGTAAATTGTAGTTTTTTAAATGTCAATTAATACAGATTGTTGCTAATAGATTGTAAAAAAGAGTATTTTTGCACTAAATAATATATTAACGATGGAAAAACTAAAATTTAATCATACAGTCCCTATTCAGTTGCGTTTTAATGATTTTGATGCATTGGGACATGTGAATAACTCAGTCTATTTTTCGTTTTATGATTTAGGTAAGACATCCTATTTTAAAGATGTTATCCCAAATATGAGCATCAATAAAGATGTTGGAGTAGTAATTGCAAATATTCAGGTGAATTTTATATTGCCTGTTTATCCTAATGAGCAAGTAGCTGTACAGACAGCCGTGGTAGAGATTGGAACTAAGAGTTTTAAACTTTTTCAGCAACTGATTGATACAGAAACAAATGAAGTGAAATGCATTTGCCATACAGTCATGGTATGTTTTGATGCAAAAACAAGATCTACTTATCCTATTTCAGAAGAATGGAAAAAAGCCATGATTGATTTTGAAGGCAGAGGAGATCTTAGTAAGAATATTTAATTTATAGATAAACACTATTAAAAAAGGATGTTCAAACATGAACATCCTTTTTTTTGATAACACCTATTTAACTTTCCATTCCAGAACTCCTCCAGATTCTCCGTCTTGTAGTTTTGCTACAATTTTCAGACCTTTTGTCTTTACCGGAGTGAAATCGAGACTGTTGTAACAATCCTTTTTAGTTGTATAAGGACTTTTAGCTTCTACTTCTTTCCAGCTATCGCCATCCTTATAATATAGTTTCCAGCTTTCTGGCACTCTGAAATTACCATCATATTGATCAATGTCCAGCCAGTAAACCTCAACATTAGATACAGTTTCTTCATTTTCAAATTCATAAGCCAGTGTTTCAGGTGTTCCTCTTTTTAGCCACCAGTAATGATATGGTTTTGATGTATCTGAGGAACTTTTAGGTTCCCATTGATCATTTACTCCCCAGGCCCATTCTTCAGTAGAAGCAGAGTCGGGAGCATCGTTTTGAATTGGAGCCTTTACAATTATAGTACGTGCTTTTGAAGCAACAGTAGGCAGTGGAGTAGGGTGGGTATATTTAGCTGAAGAAGGAACCCATACAGCCATCTCGTCTGTTCCGCGATTGTTCCATGTTGAGTATGGAATTGCTGTGAATGGAACATCTTTTTCTTCACCGCTTAAAGTTACTTCTTTTGCAGTACCTTTCAATACCATTACGCCGTTGAGCAACTCTTTTTGGAAAGTATAATCCATCTTTGTATTTTCTGGAATATATTTATTGAATACATGTTTATCTGTCTGATCTTTGCCTTCAATACAATATACAATTGGTCCTCTTTCTATTGCAAGTTTTCCTTTATCGTCAGCCACATTCTCATGAGCTTGTATACGGCGGACAGACATTGGCAGATTTAGTTCAATTACATCTCCTTTTTTCCACTGACGATCAATTGATACATATCCATCTTTAACGGATAATTTAACGATCTTTCCATTTACCCGAATGTTATAGCCGGACAATGCTTTTTCTGTAAATTTGTAAAGATTGGTAGGTACAGGTTGGTTACCAGCCCATCCCGGTATACGAAGACTGATCGCAAATTTTCCACTTTTTACAGGGCTTACAGAAATTGTAATTTTGCCGTCCCAAGGATATTGAGTGGTCTGCTTCATTGATACTTCATTTTTTCCGGCTTTAACTTTACCGTTGCTTTGCGCATATAGATTTACGAAAATATCATTACCCTGTGTAGCATACATATAAGTGGGTACAGATGCCATGAAACGAGTGATGTTTCCGGGACAACATGCACAACCAAACCATGCCTGACGTTCATGCTGTCCCATTGACTCAAGAGGATTATCGTAGAAAAACTTGTTTCCGCTTAATGATACTCCTGAAATTACTCCATTATAAAGAGCTCGTTCAAGAACATCTATGTATTTTGCATCACCTGTAGCCAGGAACATTCGTTGATTCCAGTATACATTTGCAATTGCAGCACATGTTTCACAATATGCAGTATGATTGTTTAGCTCATAATTAGGACCGAACCCTTCACCTTGTGCTCGTGATCCGATACCACCAGTTATATACAATTTCTTTGTTGCCATATTATCCCAGATACGAGTAAGAGCATTGAAATAGGCTGTGTCTTTGGTAAGATAAGCAACATCGGCAACCCCTGAATATAAATAACCTGCTCTTACTGCATGACCCTTTATTTCGTCTTGCTCTAGAATAGGCGTATGATCCTGACTGTATTCACTTAATCTGTGTCCATCGGTTCCTCTACCTGTTTCTTCCACAAAGTATTTAGCCATATCAAGATATTTCTTGTTACCGGTAACCTTGTATAGCTTACAGAGAGCCATTTCTACGATAGGGTGACCTGAAGGACGGTGAATTTGACCGTTGTTCGGACCAAATGTTGCACATACCAGATCGGCATTCTTAATTGCGATATTCAATAATGTCTTTTTTCCTGTTGCCTGATAGTGTGCTACTGCAGCTTCATATAAATGTCCACAATTGTACAATTCGTGACTATTGATCTTTTCCCAGCGATGAGTTCCCCACCAACCCGAAAGGCGAGTACAGTTGTTAGTAACGCAGGTACAAAGATACCCATCGGGTTCTTGTGCTGCACGGATAAGATTAATAACACTATCCAGATAAGCGTCCAGTTTCTTATCATATTTCACTGCAAGAGAGTAAGATGCTCCCTCAATTATTTTATAGGGGTCTGTATCGTCAAATGAGAAGTCACCTTTATGCTCACCTTTAATCAATTTTCCGGCAAGAGCGAAGTTGTCAAATCTGCCATTTTTCTCACATTCTTTGAATGCGGACGGAATAGATACAGTTCGGTTTATTTCAATTCTTGGTGACCAGAAATTATCATTAAAGTGTACCTGAGTAAAAGGTACCTGAAGTATAGGCTCTATGGTTTTGTTTTTCGCAGAAACTATAGTAGTAATCCCTATAGCTGTCAGAAAAAACAAGGAACGTAGTCTGATATTCATAATTCATTTTTTAAGTTTAAAGTCTTTGTAATTGGTTGTAAAACATTATGTAAATATAATACCTATTTTTTGAATGCGTTATAGTTCTCTTTTAAAAGTCAAATTTTACTTCATAAGTTTTATTTCCATCCATTCCACTGTTATGCATCATGAAATCAGATATCCAGGCACATTTCTTTTGTCCGTCAGCAGTAGTTGCTTCAACCAGAAGTACCTGTCTTCTGTCCCATTTATTCTCAGGATTTTTAAAGAATAAACCTCTGAGATTGTTTATAGTATAACTACCATTCTGTATATTGTAAGTACAATATGGAGTTTTACTAACAGTGTTGCACCAGGTTTCGTATGAGTAAGTTGCTGGATAAAGAGCAATTTTCCCGTTGGTTGGCGTTCCGTTAATTGTCATTTTTATAATCATATTATCAGCAAAATCCTTATACATTAACTCGTCAATAAGACCACTTTGTTTGGTATTACCAACCATATTAATGATTTTTATTGCATAATCACTCCAGCAACTTTCCTCATCAGGAGTGTAACAATAATCGTTCATCAGGCAGTGAGGAGGAGTGAACCCTTCACCGTTGACAGGATTGTTTTTTCCTTCAACAATGCCGGTATACAAATCTATAACTCCCCGAAAATGTCCCAATTCATGGGTAATGGCACGATAAGTGTATTGGTTGAAATGATCGTTGTATTTGTTTTTCATGCCTTCAGATCCATTTATAACCAATATCGTTCCAATTCCGTCATTGTTGCCACATCCTCCGCCATATTCACCTTTTTCAGCTCCTTCATAGAAGAAGTCATAGATGACAACCAGCTTAAATATGTTTTTGTCCATTCGTTGAATTGCTTTGGTATCTGCACCATTTTCACCCCAATATGAACAGCCGTCATAAACAATAATATCGTCGAGGTCAGGTTTGAAAATATATTTTCTTTTAAGCTGATGCTTTTTATCGCAATTATTGAAACGTGCATTGATTTCGTTCCATTGAGTCGTTAGTTTTTCTTTAAAAAAAGCTGGAGATTGTGTTTGCCAGCCTTTTCTGTCAACAGCAATTTTTACATTGATATAGATTGTAGTTCCATCATCATAGTCGGCAGTATATTCAGGTTTTTCAGTATCAGGATTATTGATCTCCGGATCATTGCCAGAAGCCGAACCGCAGCCAACCAGTGTAACCATTGTTGCAACTACTATCAATCTTATATTCTTAAATATTTTCATCCCTTTTAGATTAGATTTATTTTTTAAGGTTTAACCGCACCATGAGTACTCCATGCGCTGGTATGCTATATTTTGTATTAGTTGTTGTAGTACCAATATCTTTATGTTTCCATAAATCCCTGATTGTATATTCATTTTTGTGAATATTCACATCACTTGCAAAGTACATCACATCTTTTCTCCAGTTATAATCGAGTTGCCATTCGTGATCAGTACGGTTAAGGAAACATACGGCAACTTCACCTTTAGCCAGAGGTTTTGCCCATATCTCATGATCTCCCATATCCATAAAGCGTCTGGCTTGTTGTCCAAGGCTATCCTGATCTACAGCAATAACTTCCTTGTTTGTAAGTATCTCTTTGGTATCTTTATCCATAGAACGAAGGTCATTACCAGCCATTAATGGAGCTGCTAACATTGCCCACATTGAAAAATGAGTGATGTATTCGTCTTTTGTCATTCCACCATTACCAATTTCAAGCATCTCTGCGTCATTCCAATGACCAGGTCCTGCATAAGGGTATAATTCTGCTACAGCATCAATAATATCAAGAACACCAACACCACCCCAATCGAATTTGCATTGATAACAATCACGAATGTCGGCAGTGGTACGCCACAAGTGCCCTACACCTTTTGCCCATTTCCATGGCTTACTTTCGCCCCATTCACAAATACTGAAAACGATAGGTCGTCCACAAGCTTTGAGAGCATCGCTCATTGTTCTGTATGCCGCTTCTGCATTTTGTCCTTCATTTGAGCACCAGTCGTATTTCAGGTAATCAACTCCCCATTTTGCATATTGTCGAGCATCCTGAAACTGATATCCTCTGCTGCCCGGTCTTCCCTGACATGTCAGAGAACCAGCGCACGAATATATTCCAAGCTTTAATCCTTTGTTGTGAATATAATCCGCCAATGCTTTCATGCCATTTGGAAAAGCTTTAGGATCGGTAATTATGTTTCCGTCTTTATCACGGCCAACCTGCCAGCAATCGTCTATTACGATATATTCATATCCGGCATCTTTCATTCCAGAGCTAGCCATAGCATCCGCCATTTGCTTTAATAGACTTTCATTCACTTCACAGCCAAACTTATTCCAGCTGTTCCAGCCCATTGGCGGTGTGGCTGCCAGACTTTCAAAGATAGAATCCTGCTTGCTCTGATTCTCTCCGAAAAACATTTGTGCTTTTGCTGATATTGCCAGTAAGAATAGATATGTTATTATCAGAAGTTTTTTCATGTTTCAACAGTAAAAGAAATCTTGTTCAAAATAAAATTTGTTTTTATCAGAATGCCTTAAATAATTCAAGGCATTCTGATGATATTAACCCTATTGATAAGGAGCTGGATCCAGTTGTGGAGCTCTTCTTAACTCATATCTAGGAATTGGCAACCAATAATTTTTTGGAGCATGGAATGTTCTGTATTCGATAGGTTCAGAATTCAGTTCATAAGTTTTGCTTCCGTCACTATGTTTCCAGATAATCATACCAGTAACAGGTTTGCTATAAACATCTTCTATAATCATCCAACGTCTGATATCGAACCAACGTTGTCCTTCAAATACTAGTTCAATTTGTCTTTCATGTCTATACTTTGCTACAATATTATCAGCTGTAATATCCGGCATATGAACGCGTCTTCTTATTTTATTGATATATTCAACAGCTTCGGGTGTGTTACCTAATTCAATCTGACATTCTGCATAATTCAAATAGAATTCAGCTAAACGGAACATGAAATAAGGAGTGCTGGGAGCATCAGTTGCATAAGTATCATAATCTTTATCAAGGAACTTTTTGATATAGTAACCCGTTTGAGTTCCATTCCACCATGAATCTCCACGACGACTATCTTTTCCGTTTGGAACTCCGTCCTCAGCTCCAAAGAAACATTCTACTTCTCTTTCATCAGCACGGTATCCCCATATAGAGCCATCAGTAAATATGGTTGCAGCGAAACGTAAATCTCTATTCTGATAAGGATTTTCTTTTTCAGATCCTCTTACATAAGGAGTTCCATTGGCCATTTCGAATTGGTTAACAATCTCTTGAGTAGCCTGGAAGTTTCCCCATCCATTAAAGCCACTTCCTGTTCCGCATGGAGCCTGGAACAGATATGAATTATTGTAAGCACCTTCACCTTGAGTGTTGTATAGCTTTTCAAAAATAACCTCAGGATTCTGGCTGTCAACAAACAGATTTGCATACTCTTCACTGGTTGATACATCTTGTAGATAATAAGCCGGAGCACCACTTTCGTCTTTCAGATCAATAACAGCTTTATTTGCATCAGATGCTTTTTTCCACTTGGCTTGAGATGGAGTGCCGAACAGTGGACTGGCTGCATACAAGAGTGTTCTTGCTTTCAAAGCCAGTGCAGCTCCTTTTGTAGCTCTTCCCAGGTCGTTATCGTCGCTATACTTTACAGGTAAAAACAATGCAGCACTGTCACATTGTGAAACGATGTATTCTGCAACATCATCTTTAGGAGCTCTTACTTGTTTGGTAAAATCATCATTAAGTCCAAATGAATTTTTTATAAGTGGAACTTCGCCGAATAAGCTGTAAAGCTGACAATAGAAGAACCCTCTCAGGAAATACGCCTGACCAATTTGTTCATTCTTCCATTTAATATTTTCTTCACCTGCTGCAGGTACTCTTTCAATATTCTCCAGGAATATATTGGTATTTCGAATTGCTTTGTAATAGAAAGACCATGGATTCCATGTTGAACCATCCCATCCGATATTTGACTGATCGGGGGAGAGTAAACCTTGCTGGATAGACTCTGTGCCATATTTATGCATTTGATACACTTCTTCTGTATAACTTGCAAATCGTGATCCTTTCTGAGTTTCAGCTTCTACACTATTGTACTGGTCGTTCAGGAATGTTTCCGATAGAGCCAAATCACCCCAAATAGCACTATCAGTATATGAATTGAGCGGACTCTGATCCAGTATATCGGTGCATGAGCTGAAGATTCCAGCCATCATCATGGCTGCGCATATGTATATTTTTTTCATTTCTTTATAAGTTTAGAGTTACTAGTTAAATTAGAAAGTGACGTTTACACCAAAAGTGACGATTCTCTGTTGTGGATAGAAATTTGTACCAGCAACACCGTCCGGAACTTCAGGATCACAGATCTTTATGTTATCTATAGAGAATAGATTATTACCGTTTGCATAAATTCTCATATTTTCTATACTTAATAATTTTGTTACTTTCTTAGGAAGAGTATAACCTAATTCCAGAGATTTAAGTCTCAGGAAGCTTGCATCTCTCATCCACCATGTTGAAGTAACTCCATTGAAAGCATCACCGTAAGTCTGTTTTATGAAAGCTCTTGGCCATCTTGCTTTTGCATTTTGTTCTGCAGTATTTGTGTCAATCCATCTGCCATTATAAAAATCAGTAACCATGTTCATACTTGGCTGAATAATTTGCTTAGCCAATGCTTGTCCCTGGAAGAAAATGTTTAGATCAAATCCCTTCCATGAACCGTTTAATGTGAAACCGTACATAATTTGAGGAGTACTTGATTGGTTTACACGATATGCATCCTCCGATGTAATATCATTATCACCATTTCTGTTCTTATAAATAAGATTTCCAGGCTGTGTTCCGGCAATATGCGGAGTATTGTCTATTTGTTCCTGTGTTTGATAGATACCTGTTGCTTCGTATAATTCAAATCCATCAACTGGATGACCTTCTGTTTTTTGCCATTCAGGAGTTGTTTTTGCTTCGTCCATGTATACTACCTTATTCTTTGCATAGGTAAAGTTACCGCTTACACCCCATTTAAAGTCGCCTGCTTTGTCCTGGTAATTTGCAACAATCTCTATACCCTGATTATTAACCTTACCTAAATTTTCCTGAGGAAGAGAGAGACCGGTATAAGAAGGAACAGATGCGTTTCTGGAAATTAGAATGTCGTGTCTCATAGATTTGAAGTAATCAATATCTAATCCGAATTTTCCATCAAGATACTGGGTAGAGATACCAATATTGTAAGTCTGAGCTTTTTCCCATGTGATAAGAGGGTTGGCTGTTCTAACCATATAAGTACTTTTGTTAATTGCATTTTCTGTACCGAAGGTAGCTCCACTTCCTAAACCATATTCTGTAAGGAACTGGTATGCTGGTACAGCATCATTACCCATTAATCCCCATGATCCTTTTAACTTTAAGAAACTTACAACAGGTTTTATTCCCTCGAAGAAATTTTCTTCAGAAATAACCCAGCCGGCAGAAACACCTGGGAATGTACCCCAACGATGACCTTTGGCAAAATTTTGAGAACCATCAACACGTAAAGTGAATTCTGCCAGATATTTGTTGTTATAGCTGTAGTTGATACGTCCGAAAACATTTCTGCGAGCTGATGCATCTGAATATCCTCCGTTATCTTTGTCTTTAGGAACACCACTTCCCGCAAAAATTTCAGGAAGTGCAGCAGAAAGATAATTGGTTCGGTATGCAGATACAGAACTAAAGTTATATTTGCTTTGTTCGTAAGCTACAAATGCATCGATTTTATGAGCTTCTTTAAATGTACGACTATATCCCAAACGTCCGTTTAAGGTGATAGTATTAGAATTGTCAGCCCATGAGTTTACACTAATAGCTCCGGTACCGGCTCGCTGGTTTTCATATTCTGCGGTTGAGTTATTGTATAAATACAAGTCATAAGGAGTATTTAAGCTTTTTCCTGTTCTGAAAGAGAAGTCCAAAGCGGCATATCCTTCTACGTATAAACCTTTAGTAATTTGATCAAGATCAAGACGTAAAGTAGGCTTTAAAGTAAGAATGTTGTATTTTAGTTTGTTTGTACCCGGTTTATCTGTTACCATTATTGCAGCATTATTGGTTATTCCATCGTAACCGCTTCTAGGTAACCCATTAGGATAATAAGCAGCAGCCATCGGAGAAGTTGACAGGAATTTACCAAATAAGTATTCAGTGTCAAATACACCTCTGTTTCTCACTTCCTGACGTCCTAAGATATCAAAGCTGAACTTTGCTCTTTTTCCAACCTTGGCATCTACATTTGTAGTAAACTGATATTGACTGTAATTCTGTGTACTTTCTTTATAGATAGCATCCTGCCATAAATACTGAACAGATGTATAGAAAGAAACCTTCTCATTACCGCCTGATACTGACAAACTGTGTTGAGTCTTGGTAGCCCAATCTTTAGAAACGGCTTTCCACCAGTTTGTACTAGGATAATTGATAGGATCCGATCCATCCTGCAGTTTCTGAAGCACATCTTTTGAATAGGTCTCTGTTGGTATATCATGTCCTCTGTCATATTCATTAATATAAGTAGCATACTGGAAAGCATTCAGCATATCTGGAACGCGGGTTGGTTGAGTGAAACCTACATTGCCATTATAATTGATCTTCACTTTTCCTTCTTTACCGCGTTTGGTAGTAATAAGAATTACACCGTTTGCTGCACGGGCACCGTAGATAGCAGCAGAAGCATCCTTCAATACAGAAATAGTTTCAATATCTTCCGGATTTAAACGGCTGAAACTACGATCGGCCACACCGTCAACCACAATTAGCGGAGCAGTGCTTCCTAAAGTACCTTTACCACGAATTAAAATACTGGCGCCATCTTCACCCGGTTCACCAGAACGGACATTTGAAATAATACCGGCTGTTTTTCCTGCTAAAGCACCACTTAAGTTTATTGAAGCAACCTTTTTCAGTTCGTCACCTCCCACCTGAGAAACAGAACCTGTTACTGTTGCTTTTTTCTGGGTACCATAACCTACTACTACAACTTCATCCAGTCCGACGCTTTCTTCAGACATTGTTATTGTAAATTTCGTATTATTTCCAATAGCAACCTCTTCTTTTTTCATTCCGATGAAAGTTACTTCGAGTACTTTGCTTGAAGGATCAATTGATAATTCAAATTTTCCATCCAAATCGGTTATTGTTCCTGCTTGTGTTCCTTTTACTTTAATAGAAGCTCCAATAATAGGTGTTCCCTTTGCATCGACAATAACTCCGGTTATTTTCTTTGTCTGCTGTTTGTTAATAGAATAGGGACTTAATAAATTGGTTCCGGAACTATTTCCGGCCATAAGAGGAGAGGTACTTAGAAGACCTAAAGCTATTGCCATTCTGGCAATGCAGAATCTTCTTTCCATCTTGGTTTTTCTAAGAATTAGATTCTTACTGTTTTTCATGTTTTTACTTTTTAGATTTATAATTGTGGTTATGATTATAAACTTTTGATTGGCTATCGGTTGCGAATTAATATAATATATGTTTTATGCTTATGTAAAATAGTCTATTCTGATAGAAAATTAGTCTAACTGTTATTTTATGTTATGTGTGTTTAATTAGTTGATTAATAAGTGTTTGTATTGTGTTGCTGGACTATTTTTTTACTTTTATAGATTATTTTTGTGTGTCCAGCTTAATGAATCTATCAATATTATGTTGCTTTTGCTATTACCATAAATGTGGTAGTTAAATGCCATCTAAAGGGGATTTATCTTTCCCTTACCATGGTATATCTTTGTACCATCACAAAAAGATTGAAAAACGTATTTAATTCCTAATCTAAAGAAGATGACAAAAACAACTCTTATCATTGCGGATAATCAGCCGCTTACATCCTATGCTCTAAAAACATGGGCAGAGAAAAATGAGCTTGTCGATTCCGTTATAGAATCACAAGATAAGCAAGACCTGGAAGATTTACTGGATAAACTATCCGAGGAAGAGGTTATGCTTATTATGGATGTAGAGTTGTTTGATTTTTCAGATAAAGACGAGCTGATTGATTTTTTTCAAAGACACAAAAGTATTCGTAAGCTCTTTATTGGAGATGAGTTTAAAGAAGACGAACTGGTTTTCTTTGCAGAAGATATGCAATCGAATATCATTCTAAAAAGTGTTGAGCTGGAAGAACTTAAAATAGCAATCATCTATACTTTAAAAGGACGATACTATATCCAGTCAGAATTGCTGAATATTTTAATGCGCAAAAATAGTGCACCCGTAAAATCTACTTTTGAAGATGTTCATCTTACACCTACCGAAAGAGATATTGTAACTTTAATTGCCGGTGGAAAAACAACAAAAGAAGTGGCCTCAATACGAAGCCTCAGTTATCACACGGTAGTTACACACAGGAAAAACATTTTCCGAAAACTGGGAGTTTCCAGTATTCATGCGCTAACAATCTATGCAGTAAAAGCAAGATTGATAGATCCTACAGAATATTACATTTAAAGTAAACAATCACTAAATTAGCGGATTAGGTATTTAGTTATTAGATATAAAAAGCCCTGACAGTCGTTTTCCACACAACGGATAAAACCAACTGTCAGGGCAATATTTTAGCCTACAAATTTATTGTTGTATGCTTTCTGCAACTGAGTGAGAGCCTGTTCCAGAATAGATCTAGGGCATCCAGCATTCATACGCATAAATCCGGTACCTTCTTTACCAAACATCGATCCGTCATTCAAAGCCAAGTGTGCTTTATCAACAAAGAAGTCTACCAATTCCTCCTGATTAAATCCTAATTCCTTGCAATCAAGGAATATCAGGTAAGAAGCCTGCGGACGAATAGCTTTAATAAGCGGCATATTTTTTTGCAGATAGCTATCCACATAGTCAATATTGTCTTGAATATAATCCAATAGCTGATTTAACCATTCTGTACCATGTTCGTAGGCCGCTGCAACGGTTATAAATGCAAAAATATGTCCTTCCGAAAACTCACTGGCATTCAGGTAATTTCTGAATTTTTTCCTCACTTCATCGTTCTCTATAATGCAATAAGAACTAGCCAGCCCCGGCATATTAAATGCTTTACTTGGCGACATAAATGTAATAGAGTTCACTCTGGCTTTCTCTGAAATTTTAGCAAAAGGAGTATGCGTAAATCCTTTCAGTGTAAGGTCGGCATGAATTTCATCAGAGATAACCATTGTTCCGTTCTCATAACAAATATCAGCAACCGCTTCCAGTTCCTCTTTCGTCCACACTCTTCCTCCCGGATTGTGAGGATTACATAAAATGAACAGCTTGCATCCTTTCACAGCCTCCTTAAAATGATCAAGATCCATTTTGTACTGACCATTTTCCAGAATCAGCGGGTTACGCACAACCTCGCGATAATTATGTTCTGTTACAAGAAAGAACGGATGATAAACCGGACTCTGAATCAAAACTTTATCTCCTGGTTGAGTAAAACACTTCAAAACGTGAGCAAGTCCAACAACAATTCCCGGAGTGAAGCTAATCAGTTCTTTGGATACTTTCCAGTCATATCTTGTAAACAGCCAATTCTCAATAGCCTGATAATAAGAAGCTGGTTTGCTGGTATAGCCAAGAACCTCTTTTTCGCAACGCTCTTTTATTGCGTTCATTATAAACGGTGGAGTGCGGAAATCCATATCGGCAACCCAAAGAGGCAATAAGTCGTCTCTTCCCCATCTTGGTTTCAGTGCTTCAAGCTTCAAGGCATCAGTACCTGTGCGGTCAATAACCTCATCAAAATTATATTTCATAAAATCTGTTCTGTATTTAGTTATATTGCAAAAATACAAAACCTTATTTACAGGATAAAATAAAAACCCAATAATTCACAACCCATTCATCAACATCAAAATATTTACCCTCACTCCCTCACTATCCGTACAACTTATTGCACATTAGTGATTTATGAGTGAGGGATGGATTTTTAACCCTCACTTTGCCCTCACTTTTGGGCTCATCCCTCACCATTTCGAGCTGTTTTTTTAAAAATGAGTATCAAATTCTCAGGATTAAGATTAATGTATATCAATTGCTGTATATAGTTTTAAGTTACTAAAGTGGCCTTTGCGGTGAATAATAACACTATTCGCCGCAAAATATGCGGCGAATAATTTTGTTTGCGGTGAATAATCGCTATATTTACCGCAAAATATGCGGCGATTATGAGAAAGATCTATATCTGGCAACAAGACGAATGGCCTCATTTTACATGGGATGATGCAGCTTTATCCTATAAATTAGGCAAAGTACGAGCTTTACAAGGAAAGCTTGTAGGGAAAATGAGTTTGCTTGGTTTCGATTTAAAAAATGAAGCAATATTAAATGCACTCACAAGCGATGTTATTAAATCTTCAGAGATAGAAGGTGAGCTGTTGGATAATGATCAGGTACGCTCATCCGTAGCTCGTCATTTAGGTCTGGACGTATCCGGGCTGCCGGAATCAGATCGTTACGTAGATGGTGTAGTAGTAGTTATGCTTGATGCTACTGAGAATTTTATGCAACCACTTACAGAAGAACGTCTGTTTGGATGGCATTCGGCATTATTCCCCACAGGTAGAAGTGGCATGTATAAAATAACAGTTGGTGGATGGCGACAGGATGAAGGCGGTCCGATGCAGGTAATCTCCGGTGCAATGGGAAAAGAAAAAGTCCATTACGAAGCTCCCGATTCAAAATCGATTTCCTATGAAATGAGCAAATTTCTGGAATGGATAAATACGGATCATCAGATAGATCCTGTTTTGAAAGCAGGAATTGCCCACTTATGGTTTGTCACTATACATCCTTTTGATGATGGCAACGGACGTACAGCCCGGACAATAGCCGATATGTTTCTGGCTCGTGCCGACGAAATTCCTCATCGCTTTTATAGTATGTCTGCCGAAATACGCAGACAGCGAAAGCGATATTACGAGATATTGGAAAAAACACAGAAAGGTACACTTGATATAACTTTGTGGCTTCAATGGTTTCTCGATTGTCTACAAGCAGCACTTCTTGAAACAGAAAAATCTTTGAGCAGAGTATTGGGTAAAGCCAATTTCTGGGAAGAACATCGTTTGGTTAGTATGAACAATCGTCAGGTTAAAATGATAAACTTGTTATGGGATGGTTTTGATGGCAAACTTAATTCTTCTAAATGGGCAAAAGTTACTAAATGTTCTTCTGATACTGCACTTCGGGATATTCAGGATCTGATTAATAAAGGTATTCTGCAAAAGAGTGATGAAGGGGGAAGGAGTACCGCCTATGAGTTGGTGGGAAAATGATGGTATTTTAGAAAAAAAATAAGTGGAGAATAATTGAACCGATGTGTTTATTATTCCCCACTTGTTTTTTTTGTATTGAAGAAATTACTTCACTTCTATTTCCGCATATCCAGCCTCTTGTGTACCATCTGTATTGCTTAATGCTGTAAGCTTCACAAATCGTACCTTTTTCTTCTGGAAATACTTTGTCTGAGGAATCGGATTGTTCTTTATGTTCGAGAACTCACCTTCAGATACCGTTTCCCAATTCTTCCCATCGGCAGAAACAGAAAATCTGTAATTGAAGATAACCCCTTTAGCTCCCACCTTCTTATCAGGAGTGTATGTAAACTCTGAAATCTGAGCATCTTTTTGTAAATCGATGATCAATTCGTGAGGCAGATTACCTTGCTGTATATACACGGTAGCAGGATTACCATCAATAGCAGCTGCAGCAGTTGCATCACCATTCAGAATCTTCCAGTTCTTTGTAACATTCAGTTTACCCTTTTCGCTATTGTTGCTTTGTGCTTCCACCGGAGCATTGTAAACAGACAATGTAGAAATTAAAGGGCAAGCCTTCGAATCTGTAATGTGAATACGAATTTTAGAAGCCGAGGTCGATGGAATACGCAAGATGCGTTTGTTACCAATGGTTGTTGCTTTGGCCACCTCTTTCCAGCTACCATTCTGATAAGCATCAACGGTGAATGTCTTAACACGCTGTCCCAGTGCAATGTATTCACGCAACAAAACCCGATTGAAAGTAGTGTTCTTTTTAAAGTCGAGAGTCAGCGTGGCATTGGTTACCCCGTCATCAGTAGCCCAGTAAGTCTTGTTATCTCCGTCAACAGCATTGCGTGCAGCATAACTTTTAGACTTTTCACGAACATTAGATGCCGTAACCTTTTTCCCCTTCGCAAGATCGTTGGCAAGCTCTTTTCTGATAATCCGTGCAAATTCAAGCAAAGACTTCTCATCTATTTCATTCACAAGACCGCGGCGATCAACCGGTAGATTCAGAATCAAATTGCCATTGCGCCCTATGGAGTTATAATACAGCTCAACCAATTGCTGAGGAGTTTTTACCTTAGAATCTTCCGAAGCATGATAGAACCATCCCGGACGAATGGACGTGTCCACTTCCGCCGGAACCCAGTAATTACCATCTTCGTGTCCGTTGCGAAGTTGCTCATACAGCGGCCATCCCGGCCACACCTCATCACGTCTTAGTGTGCTCCAGTTTGTTTCTCCCACCCAGCCTTCTTCTGTTCCGCACCAGCGGCAATCGGGACCGGCATCACTGAACAACATAATATTTGGTTGAAGAGAATAAACCAGCTTATAAGTATTTGGCCAGTCATAATAAGTCTTGCGATCTATATTTCGTTTATCGTTGGCTCCGCCGTAATACCCCGTTCCACCATTGGCACCATCAAACCACATTTCGAAGATATCCCCGTAATTAGTCAGAATCTCCTTTAGCTGATTGCGGAAATAAGTAATATAATCGGGAGAGCCATAATCAGCACTATTACGATCCCACGGAGAAAGGTAAAGACCAAGCTTCAGCCCATACTCATCACACGCCTTGCGGAGTTCCGCAATAACATCGCCTTTGCCATCCTTCCATGGAGAATTTTTTACCGAATAGTTAGTGTATTTGGAAGGCCACAAGCAAAACCCGTCATGATGTTTAGTTGTGAGGATAATTCCCTTGAATCCCGCCTCCTTGCAAATGCGAGCCCATTGACGGCAATCCATCTGAGTAGGATTAAAAAGCTTAGGATCTTTGTCTCCATATCCCCATTCCATATCCGTAAACGTATTCATACTGAAATGGATAAAGGCATACATTTCCATTTCCTGCCATTTTAACTGACGCTGACTAGGCACCGCACCACACGTAGCTGGTTGTGCTTTTAGTAGCTGACCGGGAAGACAAGTGAATAAGCTCATCATTCCTGCTAAAACTAATTTCTTCATATAATTTTTTAAAAGGTTTCGGGATAAATATACTTCTTTATACAATTAAAATAGCCAATTTACCTAGATAGATGCTATATTTTGTTAGAAATACAAATATAGATAAAATTTAATAGGCGGATTTTATTTATTAAAAATATTATTGAATAACAGCTGTTGGTTTGCCTAATGATTTAAGAAATCTCCCGCCGGAGTTTAGTAAAACTCCGGTTTGTCTTTTCAAAAACTATTCCGGATGTTTGTGTATTCTTGTACAAAAGAATGCATTCTTCTGTACAAAACAATTAATTCTTTTGTACAGAAGATATAATTGTTTTGTACAACATTGCATTAACCTCCCGCCTGAGATATAAAAAGTCACTCGGGAGTTTGAGCAACCTCCCGCCGCACTTTTCCGAAGAGCCGGAATAGGATTTTATAAACTACAAAATCACTACATAAATTTTAATTTTGCGAAAAAGTCTTGCAGTCTAGCACTTGGCGTATAAGTTGTTGTGTATTAGTGCGGTATAGGTGCTAGATATACTTGGAGAAGTCTAGCGGTAATCTAGCAGTCTAGCGCTTTGTGTTGTTCTGATTTTGGTTGACTATGTTTATTAATAATCCTGGTTTAGGCTAGTTAAAGTGTTGTTTATCAGCTGTTTTTTTCTGTGATAAGTTGTTTGGACTGTGATAAATTTGTTCGTTAAAGCGCTAGATCACTAGATCACTGCTAGATCAATTTGGTTTGATCTAGCGGGGGTAATGTGTTTATAGTCAATTTGTTATTGGGGTGGTGCTAGATTGCTAGATCAATTTGAGAAAATTAATTTTTTAGAAGTTATTCTTTTATTATTCTATTATGGAATATATTGTGTTGATATTTAATGTTTTATATATATAACCTCAAGTATACTTATGATTTGAATCATTTGTTTTCTATTTGCTTTTAAGATAGTTTGCTTATGTAGAATATAAAGGATGAAGATAAGTTTTTTTGCTGCCTCATATAATTATTAAATGGTAGAGTAAAGTGTTAATATTTAGGTATGTTTTTCAGACTTGGATTTGTTTTTGTATAATATTCGCCTACTACATATTTACTTTCATTAAGTTCTTTTGTTATATATGATGTTGTATATATCATCTGAAAATTATTTGAATTACACCTATTGACTCTTTCTATTAATATTTTTTGTAGATTTTGGGCTCTCTCCGGTTCTATTCCCTTATCTTCCATATTATCAGCAAAAATATATCTAGGGAATCTCATTAAAGGTATAGAAAGAGAAGCTAAGAAAATTGCAAAACGAGCAGATACCTTTAAATAAAAATTAGAACTAGCGGAATATTTTGAATATTTATTCGATAGAAATGCGATATTATTAGAAAAATCGATAAAAAAGTCATTTGCATTTTTAAATTCATCTTGTCTATCAAGATCATTATTTAGCAAATAAGTCCCTTCCTCTTTAATTTTATCATTAATACTATTTTTTAATTCAGCCTGAGATTTTTCAGTTTTGAATATAAAACTACTTAGATAAGTGATTTCTTTTTTCAGAGATGCTTCTTTTTCCAATAATGCTTCATATATCTTGGCATTTTCTAATAATGATTTAAATTGTAGAATCTCTCCTTCAATAAAACCTTTATTTACATTTAATTGGTCAATAACTTCTTCATTTGAAGATTTCACATCCATTAGAGCTCGATCAACTTGATTCTGTAACAATTGTAGATTGAAAAATTCTGCCTGATACTTAGCTTTTAATATAAGTAAATTATTTTTGTTTGTTTCTAATATTTTTAAAGATTCATTAATTTGAAATCCTATTTCCTGTTCCATTCTTCTGGCTTGAACGACACCGAATGATTTATCTACGTCCTCTTTGCAAAGTTTACATTTGGACATATTATGATGTGATGCTATTTTAGTTAAACATTCAGGGCAGTATTCAAGAGGTAAACTTCCTAAAAAATCTCTTGTTTCAATAGAATTTTTCAGCGCTTTTATTTTGTTGTTCAATGTTTCAATAAAGAATAAGGAATCTTGATTTTCATTTTCTAAATAATTTATCTTATTCTCAAGAGTTATAACAATTTTTCTTTGTTGAATCGTTTTCTCATTCAATTCTTGAAAGCTAAATTTAGCTTTGTTCTTATCATTCTCTTTTTGCTTTAATTTTCTAATAGCAATAATTTGATCTTGAATATCTGAAATCTCTTTTTCTCTATTTTCTATAATAACCTCAATATGACTTGGGCTGGTTGTTAATGGGTCTGGAAAGAAAGATTTAACAGCTTTTATTTCATTCTTGATATTTTCATATTCTTTTTTTGCGTCAGTTAGACGTTTTTTACATTCATAAAGTTCCTCATTATAAATACCTAATAATAAGTCTGCAACAGTTTCTCTAGTTAATTGACTATCAAAGTGTTCATAGTAGAATAGAGAACTAGTTGGAGATTCTTGATCAATATATAAAAGGCGTAGTATTTGATGAAAAGTAATATTACTATCTCCTTTTACAATAGGTAATCCAATATTGTCAAAAAGCACATTCGAAAAGCTTTTCCGTTCAGCTGTTGTCTTATATCCAAATTTCTGCCAGTTTTTATCGGCTGGAGGATTAAAACTTTCATTCATACTTCCCCAATAAAAAAACATCGGAGATTGAGTACTAATTTTATCTTCATTGTCTTTATTTAAATATCTTTTTATGGTAAAAATAGCTCCATTCATTTCAATCTCTGCTTGTACCATAGAGCATTTACAAGCTTCAGGTACAAAATCATTAAAAGCGCCACCTAAAACGTAAAAGATAAAATGTGTAATAGTGGATTTACCACTACTATTATCTCCTCTTATAATATTGACACCTTTATGAAAAGTTTCATCATATGCGATTTTACTTTCATCTGTTAAAATATAAAGTCTATTTAAAAATAAATTATTCTGCATCATACTTACTTTCCATTAGATTGGTTCTACTTTTTAGACCATATTGTCCAAATAGTGACATGTTGTAGAAATGTGAGGTCATTAATGAAATAACATTTTTTTCTTTGGGAGATAATTCCTCAAATCTAGATATATATATATTCAATAGTTCTTTATCTTCTATTGAAATCCGTTGTTGTGCAAGCATTTCTTTATTTACAATTCCATAAGACGCTATACAATTTAATGCACTTAGTTGATATGGCTTGAGTTTTTCAAATATTTTTCTATCTTCAAAAATCATCTCATAAGGGTTTGTCGTTCGTTTGATGAATTGTTTTCTAAGTACCCTTATATCTTTTTCTTCTTGTTTTAATTTTATATCGTACACTTTATTCGGAAATAGAAAATAGAAATCCCAAATTCTTAATTTGTCAATTTCGATAATATCTCCAGCGTTGAATCTATTTAAAAAATTCAATATTCTATATATGCAATGATAAAGATCAAATGCTTGATTATATATAATCATAATTTTTCCAATTAATATGGCATTTGCCTGTAAGATAATAAATCATACCTAAAATATCTTCTGAGTCATAATTTAGAATATCATCGTTTTCTCCTTCAATGTTAATTAAATCAAGAACTGGTTTTACAACCTTTTCTGTAACTGCTTGTGTTATTATAGCTCTTTCTGCTCCTTTATTTATTAAAGGCTCAACGTGTGTATCAAATTCTAATTTGATTTTAGCGAATAATTGACAGTCTATCCATTGGGCTGATTCATAAAATTTATATTTCTCAGCCTTTTTGGCATACTTTTGTTTTTTTAATGTTGCTTTTGAAATATAATTTTCACTAAAACCGCCATCTTCTAATTTAGAAGGCATATCTTTTCCATCTAATTTTGTGTTATAATATTCAAAGTCAGATAAAATTTTTTTATATTGTAAGTTACTTTCTATTTCGTTTTTTAGTTTTTCAAATCTTTTTGAGAAACGTGTTTTAGGTGAAAGGCTCAAGTTTCCATAATTTTCAGCAATGTTAATTTGATTGCTAACTGTACTTAAATTATCAATATGCTGTTTCATTACATTTGGATATTTCCATGGTTCTCTTGTATATTAATTTGTTTCCCGATATGACCTTTATTCTCTATGTTTTGTAGGTTTTTATAGTTTAGTTTCCTCTGTTTTTTTTCAATTTCTATTTCTAATTCTCTTTTGAAATTTTCATCTAAGTCAATTTTCTCTAATAACAGTTTTTTTATTTTTTCTTGAAAGTCACTATCACTTAATTCTGGAAGTTGATGTTCATTGCCTTGTTGAGAAAATCTCTTTCTTATCCATGTCCATAGACTTTCTCCAACTTCTTCTGATATTTTTTCTCCAGTTTTTATAAGATAAGGGGTTAGTAATCCCATTGCTGTTGTTATAATTGTTATTGGCTCCATAATTTGAATATTTTATAATCTAAAGTAACAAATGTAGTTAATAATATGATACATTCAAAAAAACTTTGTTTTTTGTATTAAAATTTAGCTGGGAAAATATATAATGATTTTACTTAAGATATAATTTATTCATCAGCCGATAAAGATTATTAAAAATTTGACTAATAGATATTGATGATCAAATAGTTGATAGTCAATAGGATTGTTTTGTTTTTGTCTTCTTAAATTTAATCTTTTGTTCTTTGAGTAGAGTTAAATTGAGTATAAAGCTCAGAATTGATTGAACAAAAAATTGAAAGAACTAAAAAGTGATTTTTTTTCGATAATTTGATGAATAAAAGTCTGATTATTTTATTTTCTGTATCGAAGGCCCTAATTGTTTACATTTTTGTTTTTAAGGTTGATTGATTTTAAGTTATTATATTGATATATAGATTGTTATGTTTTAATTTTGTTAGATGTAAGTTTTTCCTTTTGTAAATTAAGCTGTTTGGATATTGATTTTTTATTTGTTAGCTCTTTCCTGATTATTATCAAGTGCATTTATATTCAGATTATTGTCTAAATGGATATGATTAAAATGTGTCTTATTATAGGACTTTATATCTGTTGCAAATGACTCTTTATTGAAACTTTAGCAAATTAAAGAATATAAATCTCACATATATGTGCTTTGTCACTTCAAGTTGTTTTCTATTTGTAATTTATTACTACTAGATATTGTGGTACAATGTCTAGACATGATATATTTAGAACTTAGCATAAATTTTAATATAGTTAAAATATGTGATATAAATTAGCATGGATTCCTCTATGAATATACAGTTAATAATGCGAATTTAGCTAATTCCTGTTTATGTGAGGCTATTCCTTAAATCAGATAGCTCCACATTATATTCAACTTAATTAAGCTTACTAACACGAAGTTCATCAAGCTTTGCCTGATTGATAACAAGATTCATGTTCTCATTATATGGCTTATAGGTTAGGGAAATTTTATGCTTTCCGGCTGAAAGGTGAACTTGAAGAGGATTGCTCCATCCCCAGTTGCTCCACTCATGCTTCCCTCTTTGGGGGAATATACTAACTCCGGCTTTTTGTCCATCGATAAAGAGGGTACGGATTGCACATTCATTTTCGGTATTGGTGGGATTATCTCCTTTTTCATTTCCTAAAAAGATGGAACTATCCAAAGCGCTAGATTGCTAGACTTGTGCTAGACTTTCTTATTTTAGTCTAGCGGTGTTAAGATGCCTATAATCAGGTTTTTATGTGGGTAGTGCTAGACTGCTAGACTTTTTTGTGGATTTTTAATTTTATTATGAAGGTTTTATGTCGTTAATTGATTTTTCTAAATGAATAGCAATGCTGCAATTTATTTAGTTTCTTTACTTCAAGAATATTCTACCATTTTCCGAGAAAGGAATCAGATAATTTTAATGGTGGACAATCTCGGTATGAAGGAACTACCTTTGAACTGTGGATTTGGGTGAAACTAGTCAAAAAAGATGTTGCTAATATAAATAATATTTTTACCTTTGAGATGCAAGAAATAAAACAACTGAAATTAATACGTATATAATCACCAAAGGATTTAATCAAATCAAAAATCCATTGAATAGATTGGAAATTATATAACATATTGCATATAATAAATATAGAAACAAATTCAAATAGAACAGTTATGAAATTTAGTAACGTAAGATTATTAGTCAAAGACTACAAAAAATGCTTCAAATTTTACACAGAACAATTAGGGTTTGAACCTCTTTGGGGAGATGAAAACGGATGTTATGCTTCATTTAAAGTGGCAGACGGGATTGAAGGATTTGCCATTTTTGTTTCTGATTTTATGGTCCCAGCTGTTGGAAATGACGAAAAAGCACAACCGATTGGTTATAGAGAAAAATCAATGATTGTTTTTGAAGTAGAGAATGTGGATGATACCTATCAAGCATTTTTAGAAAAAGGCATTAACTTTATTAATGAACCGACTGATATGCCCGATTGGGGAATGAGAGTTGTTCACTTGCGAGACCCGGAAGAAAATTTAATTGAGTTTTTTACACCTTTGGCTGCACAGTAATATGAATTGGGAACCGTGGACAGGTTGTTATAAAATAAGCGATGGTTGCACTTACTGCTATTTCTATGGTCCTTTCTCAAAACGTTGCGGACAAAATAATGTATATAAAACGAACGAATTTGATAAACCTATAGCTAAAACGGCAAAAGGAATATATAAAATTCAAAGTGGAAAGATTGTTGCGACTTGTTTCGCAAGCGATTTTTTTATTGCAGAAGCTGATGAATGGCGTACAGAAGCTTGGGCAATGATAAAGAAACGATCTGACCTTGACTTTTTGATTTTAACTAAACGCATCGACCGCTTTAATATTTCTCTCCCAAACGATTGGGGTGATGGATATGATAATGTGAATATAGGGTGCACAATTGAAAATCAGGAATCAGCTGATTATCGACTGCCTTTGTTTCTATCCTACCCAATTAAAAGGAGATTTATAGCAGCTGCACCACTTTTGGGCGCTATTGATATATCGGCTTATCTTGACGGAATTGAGCATGTTACCGTAGGTGGTGAAACAGGACGAGAAGCTCGTGTATGTAATTACGATTGGGTTTTAGATATTAGGGAGCAATGTGTTAAAGCTGGAAAAACTTTTTGGTTTAAAAACACAGGTTCGTTTTTTAAATATGACGGCACGGTTCAAAAAATCAATCCATTCAAGCAGAGTTGTGTAGCAAAAGAATTTGGAATTAATATTTTAAACGGCAAAAAGCTATTTTAATCATATCAAAAACAGAAGGAGTTATAATAAAAAAAAGGGTACAAATTGCGCATTTTCTAATCCTTCTTAACAGATTTGAGCAACAACCGCAAAAGATGGTTCCATATATTAAATCACATTTTATGTGTAGAAAATGTGTATAGAATCACAAAATCTACACTTAGATTAAGGATCCTTTTCTAAAATCTGCCAAAATAATAAATGGGGAGCTATCCAAAAACTCAGATAGCTCCCCATAATATTCAACTTAATTAAGCTTAGTAACACGAAACTCATCAAGCATAGCCTGATTGATAACAAGATTCATATTTTCATTATATGGCATATAGGTTAGGGAAATTTTATGCATTCCGGCTGAAAGGTGAACTTGAAGAGGATTGCTCCATCCCCAGTTGCTCCACTCATGCTTTCCTCTTTGAGGGAATATACTAACTCCAGCTTTTTGTCCATCGATAAAGAGGGTACGGATTGCACATTCATTTTCGGTATTGGTGGGGCCATTACCATTGGCATAGCGCCAGTCGAATGTATAAATGCCTTCTGTACTTATCGTTATATCGATTTCAATGTTAGTGTTTTCTTTCTTATTGATTTCAACAAAGCCATCGCCTTTATATCCCTGGTAATTGGCTGAGGACTTCGGGGCGAACTGTTCTACCTCATAAATTTGTGAAGGGAATATTTGAATCGGTTCACTGGCAAAAGAGGTGAATCCTCCTTTTTGAATTGCTGCAACCTGGAATTCTCCTTTTTCATCTCCTAACAAGATGGAGCAATCTGAAGTCTCTTTCCATAACTTTCCGTCTTTATAGACTTCATACTTCACTGCACTTTCAATGGGTTGCCATTGTAATTTGCCTTCATTCAACTGTACAACTGGCATTAATGGTGATGAAGCATTTTCTACAAGGTTGATTTTCATGGGTTGAAATTCATTATCTGCCATTACAATTTTAACTGAATGATGTCCGGTGAGGTTTGCATCGATAACGGGTTCACTCTCTTTTCCATCAATGAAGAATGACTTTATCTTATTTCCATAACCTTCCAAAGATATATCCAGTATTGCTTTTCGATAAGGAAAGCCGGTTAATTGACGTTTTCCTTTCAAAGCTTTGGGTACGAACGGAGAGAAGCTCAATTGATTATCATCGAATCGAATACCGAAAAGCAGACGATGAGTGATGCTGAGGTTGCCGGATAAGCTCCACAACATATTGCTGGAATTGATTTGTGTACCCAGAAAATCGCCGGACTCGGCAACGAAATTCTCTTTATTGGTGCAGAACAGAGCTGCAGCACGATAAATACTGCCAATTGCCTGCATCACTCCGGCTTCATTTCCTCCTTTAGCAGATGCGTGCATCCAGTAGGACGAAACAAATGGCCACACGGCATTGTTGTGGTAAGGCGGCATATCGGCAATGTGAGGATAAAATATGGGCGCACCAAAAGGAACAATCGGATTATTCTCGGTTACTTGCTTTGCTTGTTCGGGAGAGGTTACATCAAACAACACAGCTAATGCTTCACCCAACGATTCACTTTTGGGTGATTTGATGTAATTGTTTCTGCCATAAAGATATTGTGCATAATAACCTTTATCGGCCATCCACAGATTTTTGTTGATAGCTTCTTTTAATGTTAAAGCTTTCTGTTCATATTGCCCGGATACTTCTGCCTGACCTAAAAGTTTGGCTATATGGCTAAATACATTCAATGCCTGATAATGAACTGCATTGGTACCAATACATTCCGATTGATAAATATCAGCCGGCTGCATCCATCTGGGGTAACTTTGCTCGCGCCAGTCAATGAATGAAGATTCTCCCATCATCAAACCGTTTCTTGGGTTATAGACTGTTTCAAAGTCGTCTTCCAGAGAATTCTTTATGATAGGGTAGATGGTTTTCAACCATTGTTGGTCACCCGTTACTTTATAAATTTCGTAAGCTGCTATAGCCCAGACCATCCGGTCGCTGGAACATGGCCATGCACCACCTGTTCCCGTGTCCTGAATAATCCGTCCGCGAGAATTTACTTTCCGCATCAGACTGTTCATTGATACTTTGGGCTGCATATATGCCATACTTAAGATAATGCTGTAACTCACATCTCGAGTCCACACCCCTGGCCATTCTTTACCGGTTCGCAGAGTGCTATCCTTTTCGATGGCGTTTTGCATTTCATCCAGTGAGAGATTATAAATTGCATTCTCAAGCATTGTG
The DNA here is from genome assembly GCF_963675905.1 of uncultured Bacteroides sp. NCBI lineage: Bacteria > Pseudomonadati > Bacteroidota > Bacteroidia > Bacteroidales > Bacteroidaceae > Bacteroides > uncultured Bacteroides sp. The sequence continues at coordinate 3,965,513 of NZ_OY780936.1, forward strand.
GGAGCTTTCAACTGAGGACAAGCCGAAATATCATTCTTGAGCGACCATCGTGAAATGCCTCCGCGTTGTTTGCTTGTATCGTTCAATGTGAGTCTGGTTTCATAAATTCCATCACCATCCTCATCGGTCAATTGCAGGATGGGGTTATTTACCAGATTATCAAAATCCCATATCAGAGGATCGGCATCACCTGCTACATACACTCCTTTAAAATCTTCCTTATAGATTTTCTGTCCTGTACGGGTTACGTAATATCCTTGATTATTGAAGGATTTCAGCATTTCGCGCATATCCAGACGGATGGTTAATTCTGTGTTTTGCTGAAGAATTACTCCCTCTGCTTCCTGCTTATTTGCTTTGAGCAATTCACCAAATTTGATAACCGGAGTTTCTGACTTTCCATTGATGGCTTTGCAAATAAAACTATGATCTTGCCCTGAAGGCATTTCGTTGTCTTTACCGTTTATGGCAAATTTAAAATGAATGAGAGCCGGTTTGTACAAATTGACAGGACTTTGATAATTTGATTCCAGTGCTGTGCCTGAAAGTGCTTTTCCTGTATAATTGCCTTGAACAATCCGATCTGAGTACCATTTATATTTTTGAGTGGTGAGGATGTTGTCCTGCTTGCTCAGTGATGAGCAAGAGGACAAACATACAGCACACAAAAACATAATACCTATCTGTAATTTATTCATAATATTTACTGATATTAGGAGGCTGATTATTGATATTCAACAACAATCATGTCCCAGTATTTCAATGATGGTAACTTAAAGGTTACGCTGGCTGCACTCTGATGAAATTCAAGTTCCTGACTTACGCCACCATCAATATCTGGTGATGCAAACCATATTCTCTTAATGGTATTCGTCTCTTTTAATCTCAAAGAAGGAGTAGAAATCAAAGAGGGTTCGGGCATACTTCCGTCCAGATCTCGCCAACTGAAATAATTGGCATTGGAGAGATTGATAAGATGAATCACCTCGCATTTGCTGTTCACCTTTTTAGCCAGTACGGATACATTTCCTGTTGATGGAGGCCATGCAGATACATTCATCTTTCCATTAGTGCAACTGAGATCGACTGTAGAAAATGAACCACCGTTACGCAACAGATTCTCATAAGCGGTAAGAAAATCATAATAGCTAACCATTGCTTTTTGAAGTGTGCCGTCCATCTGAAGATTACTGTTCGGGAAATATTCCTTGCCAAGCATGTGTTCACCCATCTCGAGGTGTGATCCGCCCAACGCAAACATAACTGCATCAGCTAAAATAACTCCCGGAGTGTTGAAATAACCTTTGTTATTGGCTTTATCATAATTCATATAAGCAGCAAACACCGTTTTATAATTCCCATAGGAGGTGTTTTCGTCAATAATATCTTTCAACGAAGAATAATTTGCATCATTACCCCAAACCTCATTGTACAGGAAGTCCACATTACCACTTTCGGCAATTTTCTGCTGTCCGTACCGGGCAACAGCATTCATAACCAATCGTTTGCCTGGATGCTTAGCTTTCATTGCCTGAATAAACGTCTTAAAGCCGGCAGCCATATCAATAGCATTTCCATTGTAATCATAGTCAGCACCACGATCTCCCAACTGATCGATATGATATCCGTCAAAATCAAAAACTGAATAAACATCGTCATTCTGTTTTGCCAGATAGTTCTGCCAACCTGTATTATTAGGATCGACCAGATAAATTGAACTCTTAAACATCGGAGCACTCAAAGAGCAAACATCGCGGTTGCTGTGATTACGGTCTTTATACAGATTCCATGAAGATTCTGCACCATCAGAAGCTGCATCGGAAAGTACTCCATAGCATAAGTTATAGAACATTGTTTTCATGCCTGCCTTATGAGCAGCTGAAATATAGTTTTTTACTGTATTAAGCGTTGTGTTGCGGTTTGCAATATCTGTCCAGTTATTGTCCGGTTTATCCGGAGTGCCAGCTAAGGGTTTATGGTGCTTGTACTGCCAGTCGTAGAATTGCAATCCATTGATATGATAACGCTTCAAGCTGGTAATAACAGAGCTGATAGCTGAAGTTGACATCTCATCGAAATTGGAAAGAAATCCATAACGAGGAAACTGTGTCCAGTCACTCGATACATCTACTGCAATAGAACCTAAAATCGTTTCTTTTCCGTCACTGGTTGTAGTATAGACTTTAACCATATAACCCCGATAATCGGTAGACGGGGCAGTCCAGTTCCATGTTGTGGAAGAGAGTGGCTGTTCGCTTAACTTATCACCCAAATAGTAGTATGCTGCTTTGGCTGAAGATGGCAAGCTGGTAGAAGTAAACGTAACTGTCTCTCCCGGTGAATAACATGCTTTGTCTGTTGACAATGTTACAAAAGTAACATTTTGTTCAGGTGTATCACCACCTGTTCCGGTGGAGCCTTCTCCACTGGAACAAGCTCCATTTAAAGGAACCAGACATACAAATAATAAAGATATAATTGTTCTGTTAATTCTCATTGGTATAGTTATTAATTCTTAGTAACTGTCATTTTTTCTGTTAACTGGTTCAGTGAGATAGTATATTTACCTGCAGTGCTTACTTTCCATTTCCGGTCAATATCTCCATTCCCTGTAATATGCTTATCTACAAAAGTTATATTCTCTGTACCTTCAACCCAGGCTTTACCATCAACAGTTGCCATAAACCAGGCACCCATCCAGTCACCTTGTTTATCACATGTGAACTTAAGTTCGCCAGCTGTCAGGTTTCCTGTCCAGGTAAAAGTGTAAGCATCTACTGCCGTCATAGCTGTTGCATTATCTACGCTCCAGCCAGTAGGGGTAGCGTCACCAACCATATAAATACCAGCATAAGGAGTAAACTCGGTCATAACCATTGATTCTTTGCCTGGAGTAATATCAAGAGCAATCTTGTATGCCTTGCCACACTGATCTTGTGTCATTGACCACTTGTTATCACCTGTATCGTCAAGTTTTACTGCGGTCCATGTATAAGGTGCGCTTGCAGTAGTAGGATGATACATGTTATTCAAGCCTTGAGCTGTAGCAAACTTAAAATCACCGCCATCATTCCAGTTAAAGACAGCTCCGTAACGGAAAATAAACGGATTGGCAGGATCTTGTGTCATTTCTGCAAAATTCCAGCTAGAGAATGATCCGACAAACCAGATTTTACTATAAGGAGGAACTGCTGTTGCGCTCTTTACCACAGAAATAGAAAGGTTTAATAGATTGACTTTAATTGTGTAATAACCAGCTTCATCAATAGAGAATTGTTCATCCGGGTTATCAAAGGAACTACGGTAAGTAAGCTTCAAATCACTGGATGTGGCATCACGGTTATAGGAAGGTATAAAGCTACCTAATGTTGTAATAAACTTAAAGGCTCCTTTATTCAGGTTGCCGCTCCAGGTAAAAATACCATTTGTAGTTCGTTGCATTGCTGCTGCATTATCTGCATTAAATCCGTTGGGAGTTGCACTACCAATCAGGTATAGGGTAGAAGATACTGGCTTATAAGTAGTAGCAGCGAAACTTGCTTTTGCTATTTGTACTTCAACATTGGCATCAGCAACAGTTGCTGTGATACGTGCTTCCAGATCAACGGACTTATTGTAATCAACACCCAGCTCTTTGGTAATAATCTCATTCAAATCTTCAACGGTATATTTCAGAGAATAAACCTGCTGACCAAGATCTACGTAATAAGCTTTGGCAAAGTTATTACCTGCTTTATCAATTTCAAGGGTATAGCTGATTGCTGCATTGGTTCCTTTATTGGTACCGGTTGTCCAATTAAAAATAATACCATCGCCGGCAGCATTGTTTTCATTAAGAGTAACATTGGTTGCACTAACAGTCAGCGCAAGTTCTTCCTCACCTTTGTTGAGCTCCATCAAATTATCACTGCATGCTGAAAATGCTAAACATCCGGCAAGGACTAATAATATGCTATATATTTTTTTCATATTTTCTTATTTTGATAATATCTATGAGTGATTAATAACCTGGATTCTGTACCATTGCATTGTTGCTATCCATTTCTGTTTGAGGGATAGGAAGTAACAGACGATCTTTAGTAACATTTGTTTTTCCAATAGATTTCAGGTAGTTGATAGCATATTCACCATTTTTCCCGATACGGATCAAATCGAACCAGCGCTGACATTCAAAAGCAAACTCCATGCGGCGTTCGTGTATAATCACTTCTCGCATATCCGATTGAGACTTTCCACTAATATTAGCCAGACCGGCACGCTTGCGAACAATGTTCAACGGAGTTTCGGCAGCTGTTGTTTTGCTCATTTCATTCAATGCTTCAGCTTTCATCAGAAGAATATCTGCATAGCGATAAACTACGAAGTTGCTTGGGTTAGTGTTATATTCTGGAGAATCTTTTTTGCTCACAAGGAACTTACGCACGTTGTAACCTGTGTAAGACCATGAAGGATCATAAGCAATACCATCAAAATCAGGACAGCCTGAATAAAGGACAGTAACATCTTTACGTAAATCACCCGTTTCATAAGAATCAACAAATTCCTTAGTTGGCTGATTCCATCCATAACCTCCGGCAACAATACCTGAATTACGAGGGCCCATAAAGGTACTCAACCAGGATGACTGACCGTTTGTACCCCAAAAGTCATAAGAAGTATCGCCAGTGTATTGGATTTCAAAAATAGATTCGGCACCATTATTGGCCTTAATACCAAAGTTATCTGCATATTTGTAACCGCTCAGATCATATCCCATGCTTGTAACCTGATCGCAAAGATCTGCAACCTTCTGATAATATTCTGTATGATTGGGGGCTAATACCAAATAGACCTTTGCTAGTTGAGTACATGCTGCATCTTTGCAAGCACGTCCTAAATCTGTTGAGCTGTAGCTCTTCTTTTCTGGCAACAGATTGATTGCATTCTGACAGTCGGAAATAATCTGTGCATAGGTTTCATCCAATGTATTGCGGGCAATATCTGTACCCTGACTAGCATCGTGGGGAGCAGTCTCCACAGGAACACCTCCGAACAGCTGAGCCAGAATAAAATAGTAATGTGCACGTAGGAAGTAAGCTTCGCCCATGCAGCGATTCTTGATATCTGCATTAATATCAGCATTTGCAACACTCTGCAATAATGTATTACACTGAGCAATTCCCACCCAGGGACTGCGCCAGACATATAGTGCAAAGCCATTATCACTGGTTGCTGTGAAGTTTGCAGCCTGAACTGTTTCAATACCATCAGTACCTCCACCTGCACCTAGATTGCTATTACTTCCAATAATATCAAGCGACCACATGCGCATATTATAAAGATTCGATGACTGAAGTGGCTTATAACAAGCATTAGTGAGGGCAATTGCAATATTTTCAGTGATTTTAGCATTGGTGCTGACTGCATCTGAAGGGTATTTATCCAAATAATCACTGCAGGATGAAAGACTTAATCCCATTAAAATCAGTGCTGAATATATAATCTTTTTCATATAAGTGTTCATTAGAAGTTAACATTAAGACCTAAGCTGAAGGTACGAGACAATGGATAACGGCTACTGTCAATTCCGTTGATAGCAACTTCAGGATCAAAACCAGAGTAATTTGTAAATGTAACTAGGTTCTCGCAAGACATATTAATACGGGCAGAGTTAATATTCATCTTTTGGATCCATCGTTGAGGGAAAGTATAGCCAAAAGTTACATTCTTGATACGTAAATAAGAGCCGTTTTCAATGAAACGATTGGAAGCACGACAGTTTTGATTAGGATCAGCATAGACGGCACGTGGTATTGAATAGCTAGTACCTTCTCCTGTCCATCGGTTAAGAACAGCTGTTGTCTGGTTGTATGCAGCAGACATACCTTCGGAGCTGATAGCATTCACATTATAAATATCATTACCTTCAACTCCCTGCAAAAAGATTGAAAGATCGAAACCTTTATAAGAGAAAGTATTATTCATGGAAAATATCCAGTCAGGATTAGGATTACCAATGATTGTACGGTCATTTTCATTAATAACACCATTATTGTTTAGATCATTAAACTTGATATCACCGGCAGCTGTACCACCTTGTACCTGAACGGCGTGTTTGGCAACTTCATCACTTGTCTGGAAAATTCCTCCTGTAACATAGCCATAAAAAGCATTGATTGGAGCTCCAACTTTCTGGATTGTCAGGTAAGAATTATTATACTGATTCTGATACAAAGGGGTGTTACTATTTAAGTCAACAATCTTGTTTTTATTGTAAGTGGCAGTAACGGATGTTTCCCACTTGAAAGCATCATTAAAGTTGACTGTGTTCAATGTCATTTCTATACCTTTGTTCTGAACTTTACCGGCATTGGTAAAGGTTGTTGTTGTGTCTTCGAATCCGGATGTAATAGGAATAGCAGCTTTTACCAACATATCACAAGTATTCTTAATATAAGCATCAACGGCAAAGTATACGCGACGATTTAACATAGAAAGATCAAAACCCAGATTAGTTTGACGAACTTCTTCCCAATGAATGTTTGGATTTGCCATAGTAACGGTTGACAAGGCATTTACTGTTGTACCACCAAAGCTATAAACACCAGTATTGTAAGTTGATGCAAAATTGTAATTACCAATTTCCTGGCTACCAGTTATGCCATATCCAAAACGGAATTTCAAATCATCAATAACATTTGTTTTAGGAAACCAGCTTTCTTGTGATATTCGCCAGGCTGTTGAGAAGGATGGGAAAATACCATATTTATGTCCGGAACCAAAACGAGATGATCCATCACGACGAACTGTAGCGGTTAATAAATATTTGTCTGCATAATCATAATTTGCGCGAGCCATCAAAGAGAATATAGCCCATTCATTTTGATTACCATCAGCACTTTTGATTGTAGAACCATTGCCCAACTGACTTACAGAATCATACAAGAAACCACTTTTTTCGGCAGAAATAAAATCATATTTATTATTCTGAGCACTCGTACCAGCCATTACACTAACATGATGTTTTCCAAAGGAGTTATCATAAGTGAAATAGTTATCCCATAAGTAAGTAAATGATTTTTTGCTTGATTCGTAACGACTTGATTCTGCTACGGCAATCGGTTTCCAGGCATAAGCTGGAGTGAAGTTATTTTCATACCAGAACTTAGCATCGTACCCAAAAGTACTTTTAAACTTCAGACACTTGGCAAAAGTTATTTCGGCAGAAATATTTGCCAGCAAGTTATATCCTTTTGTATTGTTATGGGTTGTTTCTGTTGTACCAATCGGATTGCGAATGTCACCATACCAATAAGCATTTCCTATTGGGCCGGACCATCCTCCATTCTCATCTTTTATACTTTGGGTTGGCAAAGCATACATTGCATTGGCAATACTATAATCGCCGGAGTTTTTATTATCGGTACTAAATGTAATATTGTTAATAAGCTTCAACCAATTATTAAGTTTGAAGTCGGTGTTGCTTTGAAAAGTATAACGACGATAATCTGTGTTACGCACAATACCATCTTGATCATAAAGTCCACCTGATATATAATAGTGCTTGGTTTCATCACCGCCAGAGAAATTCAAAGTATAATTTTGTGTTACACCTGTCTTTAGTAACTCATCGAGCCAGTTAGTTCCGATACCTAGAGTAGAAGGATCACTCCAGGCAGGATTAGTTCCCAAACCTGCATTACCTAACATATCATTGCTATATGCAGCATACTGTTTTGCGTTCAGCATGTCGGGTACATTTGTTGCATCCTGAATGTTCCAGTTGGCTGTGACTCCGATAATTCCTTTTCCGTTTTTACCTTTCTTTGTAGAAATCAGGACTACACCATTTGCTCCACGTGAACCATAAATGGCTGTAGCAGATGCATCTTTAAGAACATCGACCCGTTCCACATCCACCATGTTAATAGAGGATAATCCCAGGTCAGTAGGTACACCATCGATAACAACCAGTGGATTACTGTTGTTGATAGTACCTAATCCACGAATCTTAATAGTTACATTATCACCCGGAGCACCGGCATCGTTTATCTGTACACCCGATACTTTGCCTTGCAAAGCCTGACCAATATTGGCCACAGGAGCATCCTTCAGGTCTTTGGCACCCACAGAACCGACAGCACCCGTTAAATCACTCTTTTTGGCTGTTCCATAACCGATAACAACTACTTCATTCAGTACCTTACTGTCTTCCTGCAAGACTATATTTAAAATACTCTTTGCGGCAACATGTTGTTCCTGGGGTAAATAACCAATAAAAGAGAACACCAACGTTGATTTAGGATTTACATTAGAAAGTACATAATGGCCATCAACGTCTGTAATTGTTCCATTTGTTGTACCTTTTACAACGACATTTGCTCCAATGATTGGTTCGCCGGAATCAGCTTTGACCTGTCCTTGAACCTTAATTTGCTGTGCAAAAACATTCACTGAAAAAAATAGCCCCAGCAACCATAAGAATATGCCGCTGTAGCTTTTTGATTGAAATACTTTTTTCATAAATGAAATTTAAAGTTAATATAATTGTTACTTGCAACTTATCATTGCACCACAAAAATATTTAATCTTAGACCTTCATTTATAATAGATAGAAAAAAAGTAGTACTTTTTGAAGTTTATGTATTTGATAACTAATGTTTTATATTCTTTTTAGACACCTAAAAAAGTAGTTGTTTTTATTTATTTTTTTGTTATTCTACTTATGTTCATTACTTTCTCTTCGAGCTCATTCCTGTCGCCAATAGCTTTATTACGGACCTTTACACGATAATTATAGATTGTAGTAACAGAATAACGGAGAAACTCGGCTATCTTAACGCTATCAGTAATCCCAAGGCGAATGAGTGCAAAAATGCGTAATACAGTGGTTAACTGATTTTCTGATTTAGGATATTCACGACCATCTTCTACTAACAACTCATTAAATTCATCCACAAAGTTTGGGAATAAATGCAGAAATGTATCATCAAAGTTTTCATAAAACTCTTTCAATTCATCCTCAATAATCTGATTAGAGCGTAGTTTTTTGAACAGAGCTTCAACTTTCTCATTCTGAGCAATCTTGCACAATAAATGACGATAATTCTCCATCTTGTCAATATGCAGAGAACAGAAATTCATATAATGACCTATGTATTCCTCTTTGATACGATTAGATTCAATAAGAGCATTATTTGAATCTCTTAATTGTTTATTTGATTCGACGAGTTTTTCATTCAGAAGTTTCTGTTCAATATTCATTTCTTGCAAGCCTTTTGCCAGATTCTGGAGTTGCTCACGGGCAAGAACTAAGTTTTTGTATTGTTTATAAAGAAAGAAGAGCGCAAACATTAATAAAATAGTCAGAAAGCTAACGATAGCCAGCGCGATAGTTCGTTGCATTTCTTTCTTATGCAATTTTTGCTGATAAGCCTTTTCTACTATCGGGAAGAACTTGGAAACTTCAATAGTTCGTAAACGTGCATTACAGAATGCAGCATCTTCCATTGAACATTTCAGATAATTGTAAGAACGATCTAAATCACCTTCATCATAAAGAATCTGAGCTAATTCACGCAATGACACATATTCCTTAACTCCTCTTTCAATGTCAGAGAGTGACGATATAGCTAAATAGTACTTTCTCTTTTCATTATCATGATTCTTTTGATAAGCGAGAGACATGGTATATGCTAATGTTCCGATACTAGGATCCGTTTTCTTAAGACTATTCATATAACCGGATAGTAAAGAGATAGCTTCCTTCACTTTGTTATTATAGATTAATCCATCTGCTTTTACAATAACGTATGCATAAGTTTGTTTTTTATTGACTATCAATAATGAATCCCGATAATGGTCTGTTAATTGAGCATACTTTTTCTTGTCTGATTCAAGCATGGAATAGTCACTCATTAAACCGTAAATTGTTCTGTATAGGTAGTAATAATATGGAACAAGGTATTCGGCAAGCTTACTTCTGTCTATGGTTTTCAGGATATCCATTGCTTCTTTATACATTCCAGTAATACCATAGACTTCAGCTAAATTCATATTAGAATCGTCTATATATGATCCTTTACCAATCTTTTTGGCCAACTGCATTTTCTTCTGGGCATAATAAGCGCATGAATCAGTATTAAATGCCCGAAACTCATCGAATATTTTGCCTAAAATAGCATAATTTTGCTCATCATTCTGCAAAGGAAAAATACTTTCAATTTGCTTGATACGACCCACCTTATCTTTAAAATAAGACTCACGGTTTTTAATCGTGTGATCAAGCTCATTCAATAAAGATTCAATATCCTGACCTTTTACATAAGAGATATTGCAAATTATCAATATAAAAAGGATTATAATCTTTTTCATGTATATTATTTCATATATTTCTTAATAACAGGATAAAGCAATTCTGAATAACGCATAAAGCCAAGATCGGTAAAATGAATGCCGTCTACCATTGCTTCACCATCATTGCCAACCATGTTTTTGGAGGAAAGGAAATAAATGTTCTTCTCGCCACGTTTTTTAAGAGTCTGAAAGAATGCATTGATAGTTTCGTTTTTATCCTTCACTTCCTTAGCCATTCTTTGATCGAAGCGACTGTGGGTAAATATCGGATCTTCCACGAACAGTATCGGAGTATCCGGATGGCGGCTTCTGATAATAGTATAGAACTTGTCTGCCCGTTCTTTCATTTGTTCTACGGTAGCGTTTGGCACAAAGTCGAGAATGTACATCAATGCGTCTACATTAGCAATTACATCTGCAATTTCCAGATCTAATTGTCCGTTGCCGCTGAATCCTAGATTAATTGCTTCACGATTTAGCCATCGAGACAGAATGTTTGTATGTGCCATACCCGGACGGGAAGCACAACCTCCTTGAAGAATACTGGTGCCATAGAATACAAGAGGTTTCTGGCGAATAGGCCAGTCAACAGCTGGTTGAGAGATTTCCGATAAAGAATCTACACCTATCGATAAGGAGGTAACTCCATCATAAAGCGGGAGATACAACATATATTCCCGCTTTTCTGGTTTCATATCTGTTATGATTGTTGCAGTATTTACTTTTCCCGACGGACGTCCGCTGTTAACAAATACCCATTTACCGTCTTGCAGACAATAGAGATCGAGCCCTTTTACGCCTGTATCGGTCATGTGATTCATACTTCTATTTAAGAGTACTTCCCATTTTGCTGCAATAGTTGTGGAGTTGGAGCTGAAACGAATTGCCAGTCCGGCACTGTTTTGTCCCAGTTCCCATAAAGGTTTGCGGGATATATTTCTCAAAGAATCCGGTAAACGCTCATAACGCGTGGCTGTACTTTGTGTAGCTTTCCCTAATAAAGGAAAGGCTGAAGCGTCGTGGTATACGAGCTGTCCTTTTGCTGTTAATGTAAATAACAGCATAGCAATAAGTATAATGTGTGTTTTCATATAGAGTATAAATAAGTAAATAAGAAATTATTTCCTGTCAAAGTTAGCACAAAATTATAATGTAATCATATATAATTTTCTTATTTCTTTTATAGTAATATGTTCCTTAAACTATATCTTTGTAAGCGTTAAACATCTTTTTGAATGAATATTATGAATTTTACACATTTAATTAAACGGAACCTGGGCATAGTCTGCCTTTGTTCTCTGTCAATAGGTATTTCTGCCCAGGAGGCATATAAAAATCCGAAGTTAACTCCTACGGAAAGGGCTAAAGATTTGCTCAAACGACTAACATTAGAAGAAAAAGTTGCTCTCATGCAAAACTCCTCGAAGCCTATACCACGATTGGGTATCAAGGCATACGACTGGTGGAGCGAAGCTCTTCATGGTATTGCGCGTGCCGGTAATGCAACTGTTTTTCCACAAACAATAGGTATGGCTGCTTCTTTTGATGATGCACTTCTTTATAAAGTGTTCGATGCGGTGAGTGATGAGGCTCGGGTAAAATACCGCCAGTTTAGTAGTTCGGGACAGTTCGGACGATATCAGGGACTTACCGTGTGGACTCCCAATATCAATATTTTCCGTGATCCACGCTGGGGAAGGGGACAGGAGACTTATGGTGAAGATCCTTATCTGACTAGTCGCATGGGGCAAGCTGTGGTTCATGGACTTCAGGGAACTCCGAAAGCGGGTTACGATAAACTTCATGCTTGTGCCAAACATTTTGCTGTGCACAGCGGACCGGAGTGGAACAGGCATACTTACAATGCTGAGAATATCTCACCGCGTGATTTATGGGAAACCTATCTGCCTGCTTTCAAAGACCTCGTACAAAAGGCGGATGTAAAAGAGGTGATGTGTGCTTACAACAGTTTTGAAGGATCACCCTGCTGCGGATCCAACCGTTTGCTTATGCAGATATTACGTGACGAATGGAAATATAAACATTTGGTTGTAAGCGATTGCTGGGCAATAAATGATATCTATATGCCCGTACCAAAAGGACACGGTGCAGAACCCGATCCTGCTCATGCAGCATCAAGAGCTGTGGCTAGTGGTACGGATGTGGAATGTGGTTCTGTTTACGGAAACCTTCCGGCTGCCGTGAAACAAGGACTTATTAATGAAGACAAGATTAATCAGTCTGTTGTCCGCTTACTGAAAGCTCGTTTTGAGCTCGGCGAAATGGATGATCCTTCTTTGGTTCCATGGATGCAGCTGAAAGATGAAGTTATCAACAGCCCGGAGCATCAGCAACTGGCACTTAAGATAGCGCAGGAAAGTATGACTTTGTTGCAGAACAGAGACAATTTGCTGCCATTAGCTAAGAATCTGAAAGTAGCGGTGATGGGACCAAATGCAACGGATTCTGTCACTATGTGGGCCAATTACAACGGACTTCCATATCATACTACAACGATTCTTGAAGGTATAAAGAATAAGATAGGAGCAGATAAGGTAACTTATGTTCAGGGTTGTGGTTATACACAGAATGTTGCACTGAACAGCTTTTTCGATCAGTGCGCATTAAACGGTAAACCTGGTTTCGAAGCTATATATTGGAATAATACAGATTTTAGTGGAGAAGCTATTGCCAACGACTGGCTTACCACTCCGCTAAACTTTTCCGCTGCCGGTGGAACCGTCTTTTCACGTGGGGTACCGTTGTCTAATTTCTCTGCCCGCTATCATTCAGTCTTTACCTCGAAAGAGTCCGGTAATGTTTCATTTAATATGAATTTAAACGGATCATATACACTTTTTATTGATGGTGTTCAGCAAAGTAAAGGTAGAAGTATCGGTTTACCTACCAACGTTTTTACATTGAAAGCAGAGGCTGGTAAATCGTATGATATTCAACTGGATTATAGCGTACATTATGACGGCACCCTTAACTTTGATTTTGGTAAAGAGGAGAATCTCGATTTTACCAAAACAATAGCTAGTGTGAAAGATGCAGATGTGGTTGTTTTTGTTGGCGGTATTTCTCCTAAACTGGAAGGAGAGGAGATGGCTGTTAAAGCTGATGGATTCAAAGGAGGCGACCGTACAAATATTGAATTGCCTGCTGTTCAGCGTGAGTTGCTTCAGCAATTGTATAATGCCGGTAAAAAAGTGGTGTTTGTAAACTGCTCGGGCTCTGCTCTGGGTTTGGTGCCTGAGACTAAGAGTTGTGAAGCAATTCTGCAAGCATGGTATCCCGGTCAGGCTGCTGGTACTGCTGTAGCCGATGTTTTGTTTGGCGATTACAATCCTGCCGGACGTTTGCCGGTTACTTTCTATAAAAACGTAGAGCAACTTCCTGATTTTGAAAATTACAATATGAAAGGTCGCACTTATCGTTACTTTAAGGGTGAGGCTCTCTTCCCATTTGGTTACGGGTTGAGCTATACAACTTTTGCTTATGGGAATGCCAAATTAGCTAAATCCGTTGTAAAGGCAGGTGGTTCGGTAGAACTGACTATTCCTGTTAGTAACACAGGTCAACGAGTTGGAGAAGAAGTTATGCAAGTATATCTTAGCCGTCCGTCCGATGTAGATGGTCCAACTAAAACGCTTCGGGCATTTCGTCGTGTATCTTTAAAAGCCGGCGAAAATAAACAAGTAACTATCAAGCTGACAGCAGATGATTTACAGTGGTTCGATACACAATCGAACACCATGAGATGTGTGCCGGGAGAATATAAACTACTCTATGGCGGAAGCTCTGCTGATAAGGATTTAAAAGTATTGTGGTTTAAAATGAATTAGTTCATATATATAAAATGGAGTTCCACAAAGAAGAGAAACTCCATTTTACATTATATTGTATAGCTATCTAAATAGTACAAAAAAAGACTCCTGATTTTCATCGAAAATCAGGAGTCTTTTTTAAAGGTGGTGCCACCAGGAATCGAACCGGGGACACAAGGATTTTCAGTCCTTTGCTCTCAAGGCTTCCAGAAGCTACACTTCTGTCAGCTACCAACTGATCTACAGCACCTTATGAGGTTATCAAAGCCTTGTGTAGGCAGTGTTTTGTTTAACTATTCCTCTGGTTTAACTCTGGGTTTAACTTTCAGGGTCAAAACGAGATTTGATTAATAATATAATTGTTTAATTCAAATTTCAATGTTGGTACAGAATCCTTGAATGGTCATATAAGACATATATTCTCAAATTCCTTACCAATTCAAAGGTAGCCATTTCTTGGCATATATCATTCTTAGTTATAGTAAAGGCACTATATAAATGAAGAAAGACAGCAAATGAATTGCTCCACTTACTGTCTCCTAATAAATGTAGAATCAAATCTTACTTCTTACTTTGTTTGTATAGGACAAAAGTCTCAGTCTGAGTTTTCCCATTCTCTACGTAAGTAGAAGTTAAAGTTAATTTTGTTTCAGTGAGTTCTTTAATAGTCATTGTAGTTGTTGCACCTGCATCTGTTGATTCTAGCTTATTTCCGTCTTCCTTATAATGGAATGAAGAAGATTTCTCCAATGTTGTACCATTGTAAATCTCAAATTTACCCGTTCCGTCTGAATTGAAAGTGTAAACGAACTGTTCTACTGATGAATCCTCAGCCCAAGTTCCTACGATTGCGGTATTGTTACTACTCGGTTCATCGTCACTTTTGCTACATGATGCAAAACCAACACACAACACAACCATTACTAAGGTTGTAAATAATCTAACTGTTTTCATTATAAATTTGATCTGTGCCTACCTGTTCCCTCCGGTGGCGTTAGTATAGTTACAAAGCATGGGAACTAACAACAAGAATGTTGAATGCTTTTTGAATCCTTATCCTAAAGCCTTATAATGGATATGAGGAGTAACTAGCTATTTGTAAGTTTTGTAGCTGATATATAAACTACTCGAGTTAGTAGAATAAAAAAACTCCAGACCTTGTACCTCTGGAGTTATAATGCAGTAAGTCATCTCAATTTATTAGATTGAGTTCTATAATGCCACCTTTAATGCATTATTGGTAGTTTTAATAATGTAAACGTGATTGATTGAAACTTTGATCCTAACTCTATCGTCAGCCACTTTGGAAATTTGCACTATGTCCCACATTCTAGAATAAGATAAGAAAAATATAAGGATGCTCTGAAAAAACTAAATATCACTCATGAATTATATCTTTAACTTTGAAAGTTTAAGCAGGTATGAAAATTGTTATTCCCATATATAATTGAAATTTTACGTTTTTTACACCCATGCCCAATTTATAACTTTTCTTGCAATATTATTCTAGTACTCAATAATCGTAAAATTCAATTCCTTGCTTTTTAGTTTCTCGATTAGATCATCGAGATTTTGCTCTGTTGAATAATCCACATTATATCCAGTTAATATTCTTCTTTTATTCAACTCAAATAACCACGCTTGAATTTTATTGATCTTGCATGTGCTGCAATTGACGAATTTTAAATAGTTGACTATTGTAGGGGACTATTAAATAAAGACTGTACTTACATAGTATCGAATGAGATGTAAAATGTATAAATAATATTTACGAAGAGCCAATTTGACTCCTCGTAAATTAAAGGTCTCATTATTTACTAGAATAATGTGAAGCGTGTGAAGAGTGTGAACCGTGAGACCCATGTGATCCATGTGATCCGTGACCACACAAAGCTAATTGGTCACCGTTTGCAGTAAATTGTGTTAGAATCAAAGATCCTTGATTTTTGTTCTGTTGCAATTGATTTCCTTCCTTGACAACTTGAGCAACTGTTTTGTTGTTAGACCCAACAAAGAAAGAACCTACTGCCATTGTTGCGGAAACAACAAAGAACATTAGTCTTTTCATTTTCATGTTTATTCCAAATTTAGTTAATAATAATAGATAACTCTCTGTATATATCTTTGAATGATATATTTTATTATATGGCATTTATATGAGTACTGTGGTGATCTTTTGTAGATTCAAAAAAACCTGCACAGCAATTTTTTAATTTACAATTATCACATTCTTCTAAAAAAATATCTTTCCAATCAGATATAGATTGTTTAGCAAAAGGACGTAAATTCTCAGGTAAAACACATAGTTGTGCATTGTAAATAGAAACATTCATTCCACGTTTTGATAAAGAAAGCACTGCTTCTTGTAATTCTTTATTGTATTCATATGGATCGATCCATAGTTCTTGTAAGTTTTTGGCAGCAAGCCCTGTTGTTTCCATTTGCATAAAGGCTACATTACAAACAAATGGGAAATTTCTATATATAAATTCGGATAACTGTGGAAGTCTTTTATATGTTTGTTTATGTATTACAAATCTAAGTCCTATTTTTTGTTTTAATAGAGCTAAATTGTATAACCCTTCAATCGTTTTGTAGAAAGTTTTTGCACCAACGATTCTATTATGTTCTGTATCTATATCTGAAAATATTGGTATGTCAATTTGTAAATCGAAATGGTTGCATAATGCTAGTTTTCTTGTATATTCATAATCTGCGAACTTAACACCATTGGATAAAATGCTAATTCTAGTATTAGGCAGTTTTTTTTGAATATGCTTAATAAGAGTAAATAATTTATCACCAATTAATGTAGGCTCACCGCCAGTAAGTCCAATTTCTTCAGTCTTTTTATCTAATAAAGATATTAGTTCTAAGTTATAATCTGTTTTGTCTATTTCTTCGTTGACCGGAGGTTGAGGACACATTATGCATCTGTGATTGCAACGCTCTGTAACCATTATTGCATTATGACGTGATTCTTTTTCAAATTGAACACGAATTTCTCCATCTTTATTTATTGAAACAATGTCACCAGTGTTTAATTCAGAGGCATTTACTACATTGTTCACAACCCTGCTATTGGATATCGCTTTGCTATTATTATTCGTTATAACAGCTAAATATCGTGAAGGGATAGATGTCTGATTAATTGAAACGAAAATATCTTTAGACTTAAATAAGGATATATTTTTTTTATATGTTATTCTGCCTAAAAGTTCTTCTTCTATATTATTTGTAATTCCTTTAAGTGTTTTCATTTTGTTATGCTAGAGTAATGACTACAAGAATAATGTTTAGTATTACTTTTTTTGAGTTTAACATATATTTTGTTTGGTAATCCATGACCAGAAAATGCTGTTGATTTCTTGATCATCCTTCTTTATTAATTCTAAAAGATATTTCATGATAGCCTTATTTTTTTTACAAGTTTCATTAGTAGGTCTGTGGCCAACTATATCTCCTTGTTCAGAAAAATTTCTAACAGGATCAGCTCCGCAAAATGATTGAAATGCACATTCTGCACATCCAGGAAGGCATTCAGTACAAGAAGAATCAATCACTTTGTGTAATAGCTCTCCATTAAACATTTCTTGATATGAATTCTCGTTTACATTTCCCATTTTGAAATAATGGTTATTAACTCTTGCCATCATTCTAGCTTCATCAGAGACATAGACATTACCATTATAATCATAGATAGCACCGCTAATTCCAACACCTGCGGGTGATTGTAGATCAACGAATCCTGTTGCAAAAGGCGTTAATATCCTTCTTAATAATAATTCAGCGTATCCTTCAACAAAAAATGTTCCCTTTTTATTTATTTCAATTATATAATCTAATCCCTCTTTGTAATTAGTGATAAAATCTTCAATTGGATATGCAATTTTATTTTTATCTCTTTTAGCATATCCATAGGGGTTTAATGAACGAAGAAAAATGCTATTAAAGCCCAATCTTATGTATTCATCAATAATTTCTTTAAATCTTCCTAAACTATATTTAGAAGTTGTCATCAAAGCAGAAACACTATCTTTACCCATGATGTTTCTAATCATTTGAAGATTCTCTTCGAAAATTTCATGCGTATGCTCTGTCTTCTGAAGTGGTCTATTGGTGTTATGTAAATCTTTAGGACCATCTAAGGATGTTGAAATATTGCATTTGTGTTTTTTGAGATATTTCACCATTGAAGGAGTTAGTAAACTAATATTTGTACAAATAACAAACTCTAAATATTTTTTCTTAAATAGGTTAGTCCATTCAGCTTCCTCGATAATGTACTGGACCATTTCAAAATAAGTAGATGGGTCACCTCCTTGAAATTCGATTTTAATATATGGAGATGGAGATTGAAAAATCATTTTAACAGTGTTTTTTGCTGTATTTTTATCCATATCAACTTCATGATCTTCTAAGTCTTTTCTTGAAACTTGGCAATATATGCAACTAGAATTACATCTTAGAGTTGGTACAACCATATGTAGACTCGTAAAATCATTTAATATGCTTTTCTTTGTTCTTAGCTTGGTTGCTAACATATTTACTACTGGTTCGATTTCTGTATCTGTTGCAATTTGTTTAGATTTTAAATTGTAGAAGATTTCATCATGAATATTAAGCTCATAATTAGTAAACCTATTGAAATCCTCATTTTTTAAAAAAAGAAATTCCCCGACTTCATTTGTAAGAAAGTATTCTTCATTATTGAATCGTTCAAAACGGAATGGCAATATTTGATATTTCACTTTGGGTTAGATATTATAAATTAATTTAATGTAAAGGTGAACAGTGAGGTATATTATAACTGTCTATGCATGTTATGAGATCAATTGTTATTGATTATAATTTATCTCATAGACATATTATCATTTCTAACTAATAGGTTTAAAAGCTTGCTCTACAATTAGATCACGAATTTTCCCAAACTGTTCATTTGTATTATATCGAACTTGCTGATCTATTAAATCATTACAAAATCTTTTCGCTATAACATTAATATCTTCATTTTCTTTTGGTTCAAAAAAAACATCGATCATATTTTCATCTATTATTTCTTGATGAATAAAACATAAGTTTGTTAATCCATATAAAGTGGCAACTAAAGTTTCCTTGTTGTATATTTTAAGACTTACTCTAACTTTTAGTTTTTTGTCATCAATAGTTTGTATTGGAAAATCCATAGTATTGTTTATTTTATTATTTTGTAAAGTGATATAATTGATTATTAATAATTCAATAGAAATTTAGATTTGAAATTTGACCTATTGTAATTTGATATTTAGATTGATAAATATATCCAAAATTAAAAATACCCTCATAATAATTGTATCTTTGATGGAAAATGTGTACGTGCAAAATTCGCATTGACAAATTCATGTGTAATTTTGAATATAGGCAATATCCTTATATGAGGCTGATTTTAATATTATATGCTTAGATAAAATTTCATTAGTTTGTTATAATCTTACAAATGTAATTAAATGAATTTACATTCAATTGTGTTTTTTTTGTTTTTTGAAAAAAAATATTCAAAAACATAGACTTTCATATGTTTCCATAATTTCCTCTTGCCTTAATCCCAAGTATCTCTTTGCCATTGAACTTGGAATAGATTATAGTCTGAATAACTTTAACAACTTTATGAGGATCAATTAGATTTAACACTATAATCATTTGAATTTGTTCTGCTTCAGCTACTTTTACGACAGCTAAATTAGAGATAAAACATTATGAATGAACTAAGAGAATTAATTAGTCAACTAGAAACATCAAATGGAAATGAGATGTTTATTCTACAGAAGATAAATGAACTATTTCTAACTAAACTGATGATTAGTATAAAGGAAGATTTAGTCTTATATCCTACAGAAGTCGAAGCTTATTATAATCATGTGACAAGGTTCCCAGATTCTTGTGTTCATATGAATGAACTTCAACAAAATCATTTTGGGAAACTTTACTTCCATCGAAAAGGGAAGAAGAAAGAGAATGCAATTCTTTTCTGGAATTATGGCGGCATTGATGTTTGTATCTCAAGCGGTAACTACTATTTGAGTATTCTAATTAGAAGTGCTAGAATCAATTCAGAAGAGAAGCCTATTTCTGGACCTTGTAAACTGTTATGGGAAGTTGCCGATTGGGTTTGCAATGAAGATAATATTCAGAAATTATCAGAAGAAAACACTGCGACTCTTAATCAATTAGAAGAGAAAGTGGTACTAGTAGAAACAGACAATAATGATATAAGGAGAGTCAATTCCATTTATTTAACAAAAAGGACTGGTATTCATAAGGGTGATTATGTTGAGGCTCCTTTGAGATCAATCATTGACAAATAATCTTTGAGGTACGAAAATAACCATTCCCTTATAAGAGAAAAGTTCTATAATTTTTCTACCTGATAAAGGTAGGACATTTTTAGATGGGGTTTATAAGACTAACCATTTCATTCTTTTGTCCTACCCATTAAATCAGAAGTTCAAACAATCATATGAGATCATTTATAGACTAATAATATTTGAAAGAAATAGTATTGTTGTTATAAGAGCCTATTCTTCTATGATGTTTGTAAACTCTTTCCATCCTTCTGCACTTTTGTAGGCTTTGGAAGAGCCTTTTGGAATATATAATTTTAACCTGTTCTTAGACTCATCAAAGACTGAAGAATTTATTGTTGGTGGATTTTGCGCTTTGCAATGTATCTCTGATAATCCAGTACAATCTTCTAAAGCACGAGCACCAATAGAAATGACTCTATTGGGTATTATAATTGAAGTTAGGCTAGAACAATGCCAAAATGCACTTTCTCCAATAGATGTAACGCTTTCAGGTATTGTTACGGTAGTTAATTCTGGGCAATATGAAAATGCATCTCTACAAAGAGTAGACACGTTATTGCCTATATTTACTGATTTTAATCTAGTGCAAAGATTGAAAGCTCCCACACCAATAGCAATTGTATTTCGAGGAAGAACTATTGAATTCAATTGTTCTAAATTATAGAACATATAATTTGAAACACAATTATTTTCTGTGTTATATTCGTATTCTTGCCAAATGTAAGGAATTCCACCAGCTACGATGTTAACATTCTCCAAGTTAAGTTTAATAAGTTTCCCATTTGTCATGTGGCAGTATTCTCCTCCTCCAGTCATTTCACGAATGTATTTAATATCAGTACCATTTAAATTACCAGATAATATCAGTTCTTCAATTAAGTATTTATCTTTAGATGGTATTAATGTAGACAATGTTCCTGCTTTCTTAATATGAATTGTTCTAGAAACAATCTGGGCTTGTGAACTGAAACTCAAAAACAGACACATTAGTGTTATTACTAACCCGTTGGCGGAATTAATTCACTAAAAAATGTCAGGAAATAAGTTGTGCATATCATTGATTATTAGTATTTTAATGGTGATCAAACTATTAATATACAGCTCAATTATGCACAACTTATATGCAATATTCGCTAAATTTCTTGATATATGCAAGATGTTTTCTGCTGATTTAGTAAACGAAAAAGGGAATATACCTCGCAGAGGAGTCGTCCCGAAGTTCTCTGACTTAGAAGTGATCAGTTTAAGCCTTGCTGCCGAATCAATAGGTATAGATAGTGAAAGCTTTTTGTTTTCTAAATTAAATGAATACAAAGATGATTTTTCTTCTCTCATATCCCGTCGTCAATATAATGATCGCAGGAAGCTCACTATCGGCTTATGTAATCAGGTGCGTGAAAGAATTGCATCAAAAGTTGATGGTGGAGAAGCTATTTTCTGTATTGATTCTATGCCAATTGAAGTCTGTCGTCCCATAAGGTCAAAACGTTGTAAAATGGGAAAGAATAATTATGATAAAGCTCCCAATTATGGCTATTGTGCTTCACAGGGTAAACATTATTACGGATATAAATTACATTCTCTCTGTGGGTTGAGCGGTGTCATACACTCTTTTGACCTGACAAAGGCGAGTGTTCACGACATTCATTATTTGAAAGACGTAAAGTGTAACTTTCAGAATTGCACCATCATCGGTGATCGTGGATATATTGGAGCAGCCATACAACTTGATTTATTTGAAAAAGCTAATATCAAGTTGGAAGTTCCATATCGGTCGAATCAAAAAGATTGGAAACCTGTATTTAGTCCATTTGCTAAAGCAAGGAAAAGGGTTGAAACGCTTTTTGCACAATTATGCGATCAATTTATGATAATCAGAAATTACGCAAAACAAACAGAAGGATTGTTTACCAGAATTACGGGGAAAATTAGTGCACTTACAATCCTTCAATATATAAACAAGATTAATAACAAACCCATTGGACAAATTAAATATGCACTAATTTAATTCCGCCAACGGGTTATTACTAGTTTAAGAGTAGGATGTTGTTTCATATATATTATTTGTTTCAATTTAAACAAAGCCTCAGTAGTGTTATGTATATAAGATTTTTGCGCCCTAATATAAATAACGAAAGGATAGCTACAAATATGATTCCCTGTAATGTATCATAAAATGCATATTGCCATTTATCTAAGTACTTCTTTTCTAATTGACACAAATATAGAAAATAAGGTTTGTTTGAAAGAATAAATGCCAACAAATCTCAAATGAGTTCTTCATTTACGAAGCTGAAGATGGCTTCACTCTATTAAGTAACCTAGTAATTTGCACCTATAATTTTACTACTGTAGATAGAGAAGGATATCCAATATTTAGAGCACCCTTCCCCCAATTCTTCTATAAACATGTTTTCCAAATCTTGTTTAAAAGCAAAGGCAATCGTATGTTTCCATAATCTCCTCTTGTCTTAATCCCAAGTATCTCTTTGTAATTGCAACAGAAGAATGATTGAATAGCTCCATCAACTTTATAAGGGCTAATTCTCCGTTCTCTGCATTCAAATTATAAACCTGTCTGCCAAATGTCTTTCTAAGAGAATGACAGGAGAAATTCTTCACCTTTAACTTGTACTTCTTCTTCGTCTCTTTTAAAAGGATGTTGATTCTCTGTACTGAGTAGACTGTTCCTTTCTGGCTTACTAAGATCGGTGCATTAATTCCAATCGGATTAATATGCTCATAGCAATCTGCAATATGCTTCTGTAATTGCTGATTAATCCTGATAGTTCTGGATTTACCTGTCTTCTTCTCCTGTATGGTGAATTCTTCTACATTAAGAATCTGTTTCCACCGGAGAAGTAGTATATCTGAAATTCGTAATCCCCAGAAAGAACCAATTGATATAAGAAGAGACATCTTGTAATTTCCATCTTTAGCTAATTTCCTGACTAAGTTTGTCATTTCATCCCATTCCATATAATCTGCTGTTGTGATTGAATATTTTAGTGACATAATGTTCTGTATTATAAGTTTATAAGTGAAAGTGAATGTATTTATTAGGAGACGAAATCTAATCTACTAATAATCAGCGTTATATTCACTAATAATAGAAGTGAATATCCTTGTAAAAGAAGAAGGATGCCTAAACAGACACCCTTCTCCCAACCAATCAATCAATGAACCATTTAAACTGTTCATCTCCGTGCAGCGCGTTATTAATTCCTTGTGCAATCTCTGTAGCATTTAAAGAACGGTCTAAGAATGAATCTATATATGAACTCTTATTGCTTCCTGTTAAAAGGTTGTAGAATTTCCACATATTCAGGTCATTGCCTAATGAACCAAAGTTCTCATCACTGATATAAGACCTAGCTACATTGTTTATCTGTGAATCAGTAAGCAACATTCTAGGTAATCGCTTCTGATAACCTTGTGGCAAACATTGATATAATCTCATTTTACCCAATATCTGGCAGAATTGATGTTCTGATAAATAAGAATCTCCTAATGATTGCATTAAGTGGATATGTTTAGCAGGATTGTACTGATTGAACAACTCTAAGACAGCTTGGTATAAATCTCTACTGCTAGTAACTCTTATATCGTTCTTCAATCCGTCCGTATTGACACACATATTGCAACAAACCTGATTCTTAAAGCCAATAGCAACTGAGAAACGTTCTGCTGACTTCTTGCTGTAAAGATTCTCTCTGTTATATGCTCTGACTCCTACAACTGATAAGTTTAGCTTATTTCCTTCAATAGTCTCATAAACGGTTGGAATATCAAAGCTAAAAGCTGCTCGCTCATAGTAGATGGTTTTATCAGATTCTAATAATTGGTTAGCAGGCTTATGAATTGCTTGTGGAATGCGCCCTTTTACAACATGTGAAGTCCTGATCTCTGGTTGCTCAATTCTCTCCCTACTAAAAAAACTCTGTGCTGCATCATAGACTGTTTCAATAAACTGTGGATGAGAGATTGTTAATTCGTTGTCCTTGCTAAACACAGGAGTAATGCAATCCTTTACAAGGTGCTGTAATGTTACTTCTTGCGTATTAGCTTCAATGAAATGATTAGCTTTCCTAATAATGGTTTGATCTTCGATAATCTGTGCATCTTCTGCGTACTCATAAAAGTTACTGGTTCTTCTAGCTGTGCCATTGTTGGCGATAATCTGTAATGCTTCCATAATGAATAATTTTGAATTGATTTATTGATTGAATTGGATTGGCTAAACCATTTTAGCAGTTGGATAAATTGCTGCATTTATAAGGAAACTGTGAATAGTATTTAGCCTTACTAAACTCATCAGGAAGTTTGGAGAATAGTTATTTGTTTTGGAAATTATATTCATCTTGGGGGTGCGGTACTCCCTCACTCATATAATTGATTTTTCCTTTTAAAAGGAGGAGGGGGCTTTATAGGTACTGTGCTCGAGTTTGCGGCATCCGGGAATTTTACGAGGGGAATATATTCGAAAGATTTTAGGAGGGAGAAGATGCGTTTTGCTATTGGCTTACATGAGAGCGTATTCTACTCAAAATTTTAGCCAAATGAGACAGAACCATGCAGACCATAATAAAGTAAGATTTTTATGATTCTGTCCCAATTATGATTATTCTAGTGAATATTTCCTCGATAATGGGCTATATTCATTTAAACGGGGAAGAGGATAAAGTAGTAGCGAGGAAGAATGCTATTATATAATTGAGTTTATTCTACTATGCTTATAAAATCTTGTATCATTTCTGTTAATTCATATTTTATATCTCCATCTTTTTCGTACTGTTCGGCTTCTCTTATTAGTTCAACAGTCATTTTAGGCCAGAATTTTTCTAAAACATATGTGTCTCTAATTGATGTAGCTTCGCTGATTATTCTCTTTGCATTATCTGTGTCAGAATAATTGATAGAATCAGGATTACGTAACCCCAATATTGATTTATGTAAATAGTTCTCTGGTTCTCTCTTTTGCGTTACATAAGCTTTAATTCCTTGGTCTATGAGCGATCTAATTTTGTCCGTGTTTATATGTTCTTCATTAGTACCTTTATCTGAATCTAGTAAAACGCAATATGGTACATTAAATTGATTAATTAACTGAGTATTGACCCAGTATTTTAAGGTTCCACATCCTCCAACAGGAATAATGTAAAACCCTTTTTCATCAAACGTATGGGTTATATAGCCTGCTCTTTTTAAAAGATCTGAAGTATGTTTTAAGAAAACAACATCTCCAGGTCCTTCTACTAACAAAACCGCCTTATGAGTATTTGAAAAAGGTTCAGGCAAAACCCCTAAAGTGTCGGCTATTATTTGATAAACACCTTCTCCACTTTCTATTTTATCACGATTTTCATTATTAGAATTTACCAGCCTGAGGCTTTCCAATGGTAATAAAGAAGTTAATGCGGGAGAATGAGTTGTAAGTAGAACTTGAGTATTTTCAGATTGAGATAACTCAATAAAAGCTTCGATTAACATTTTTTGAAAATTTGGATGTTGAGAGGTTTCTGGCTCCTCAAAAGCATATATTACAGAATTCTCATTACTTGTTCTTCTGTTCTCTACTTCTGCTCTGAAAAAGTTTAATAGAATGAGTCTTCTAACCCCACTTCCTCTTTTGTTTATAGAAATTCCCGCATCTGATTTAATTGTTAGCTTAAAAATAGAGTCAAATTTGGGTTCATCCTTAAATTCCGGTGTCAAAGTTTCAGCTATTTCTGGAGACATTTCTCGAAGCTTAGAAAGTGTTCTTATTGCTGTTTCTGTAGCTTTCTGTTGTACTCTATCTTTGATGGTTTGTATTTCTGATTCTAAATCTTTTAATGCATTTTGCACTGCAATTTTCATAGGGTCTGTGACCTCTTTATCTCCATCTTTACTTTGCCTGTCTGTTTGAAATAATGCGTATGAAGGAAGATAGACTTTTAAAGATTCATAAACTTTCTTAGTGTCTTCTTTGTCAACTAATAATTCAGTTAATCCAAACTGTAAATTTTCAAAACAATCCCAAATAGCACTTCTTATTGATGAATTAATATTTGCATTATAAGATTCAACAGAGACAGACAAATCTTGAGCTTTTCTTCTAAGGTCAGCTCTTTTAAGAGTTAATAAGTTATTAGCTCCATCGTTTATAGGGTGATTACAAACAATAATGATTTTTTCTTTAGGTTTCTGTGCTGTTGCAGAATAAACTTTTTTAATTTCTAACAGACCATCAGCGTTTAATAAGTGTTCATTTTCTAAGGTTGTAGGATATGTTGAATCAAGTATAATTTCTGGTGGCAAATTGTCAAATATGCAAGTTATTTCTATATTTATATCTTCATCATCATGGTCTATATTTAAATCTTCTTTCTCGCAAATAACTAGGCTGTTATTGAAAAAGATCTCTAATGCTTCAAATATTGTAGATTTTCCTGCATCATTTTTCCCGATAAATGTTGTCAAATTTGATAAGTCTATAATAGTTTCATCTTTATAACCTCTAAAATTACGTATCTTTATAGTTCTTAATTTCATAATATATTGTTTTAATGTTTCTAAAACAAAGCTACATAAAAGAATGTGATAACTCGCTATTTTATAATTAAATTTGATAACGTCAAAAGTTTGGCAAGAGCTAAAGGCAATTACTCTTTTCTGATATTGAAAGCTGAATCTGTCAAATAACAAACAACAGGAGCGGCTTTACCACTCCGTGTTGTAGAAAAAATGATTAATTTATCATTATTATGGGATGGAAGAGTTTCTTACCTGTTCTTCTTTGAATTTATTCAGTTTTACTGTTGCTACTCCCTTTCTGTTACTTGATTTTATATCAAAATAATCTTTAATCATTTCTGCGTTCAATTTGCACATGACATCTTTGCTGGATTTGCCTTCTCTATATCGTGAGTATGTAATGCCATGCGCATTAAACAAGTAAGCGATTCGGTCAAGGATATCTTTAACCTCGATATATATGTCTTGACCAGTTTCCTTGCTAAACTCAGAACGAATATCTTTCATAAACTCAGGGCTGAATCGTTTTAATTTTCCTTCCTCTATTTCAGCCTTATGAAGTAATTTCTCAATCTTGGTTTTATTGCATTTGTTCTCTTCAATAACTGAACGTCCAAGAGCTGAGAATGCTTTGATGAGCCATTCTTCTTCAACACATTTGGACTTAAGTAGTTGAAGAGCATCTTTGTCTGAGCCAATCATGTCTAAAGTATTAACGATTAATTTAAGTTTCTCCTGTCTAGTGGCTGAATTTAATTTGAAAAGATCATCTTCACCTACAATTTCATCATCGGGTGCAAAGTTGACATTGAAATAGTTGGTATTTTCATAAGCCTTTCTGAGTGCATCTGGAGACAGATAATAGCTTTTAACGCGTTCTTCATTTATCATCTGTTCAATAGCAAATCTGTCGATTTTACCGCTTTTAGGGTTTAGAATATTGTTTATCCTCATATTCTTCAGTTCCTTATTGTAACTTTCTATTTCTGGTGGTTTTTTAGCCTTGCTCTTTTGGGACTTAACAGCCCTGTAGCTTTTTATCCGCGTGCAAATATCAGTGTCTATATCCTCTGGGGATTTTACCATTAGATCGTTTGGTATGGAGGAAATAACGGTGAGCGAACTGAATCTTTTGCCATTTTCGAATATCTTTCTAAACCTACCTTGACATTGAATAGCTTCTGAATATGGATCAATCAATGTATGTTTTACGTAGGAATAGTTTGATAGAATCATAACATCACATAACCTCGTTAGATTTATATCAATTGAGGGAAAGAATCTTGAAGTAAAGAAATTAACTTTACGTAAGGGTAATTCCAATTTCTCGGAGCTATGTTCTAGTAATTTCGATTTTAATTCATCAGCACTTTTTTTGGAGCAGAAAACTTTGTATTCATTGTCACTTATAATGCCATTCTGCTTCAGATTCTCTACTATATCTTTGATTCCCTCCGTTGTCTTATAGAAAATGCACACATGTGAAGAACCTGCATCCAATAGATCTTTAACTTTTTCTCGCACTCTCCTGTTAAAGCTGTGGGTGGTTATTAAGGATAAATCCTCTTGATATGGAAAATTTGGTCTCACTTCTATCCATTTAAACCCATTTCGTAGGAATAAGTTTATAGTGTACTTGCTTGGCTTGATTGGAGTTGCAGAAACTAAGGCTTTCTCTTTGAATTTAAAGAATTCTTCCATTGGTTCTGATATGCTACGACGGTATCCTGTATCTTGAGTTACATGGTCACATTCGTCATATACGCAGAAATAGTCATATATATCAATGCCGGCATTTTTTGCTGCATTCAACACTTTGGATGAAAAGCCTTCGGGAGTAGTGATAATTTTCTTGTATGGAATATTCTTACGCTTCATATAAGTTTCCAGTTGTTTAACAGTCGCTTCTTTGAAGCACCCAAAACTCTTACTAAAGATTTTGACTTTGTCATCAATGGAACTTCTGAATGGTTCAATTACGATTGAGTTACGAGGAGAATGTTTAGCGCTAAGCTCCATATAGGTAGCTCCTGTACCTGTCATAACTTTGTTGATAATGGCATTTGAAGGTAGGAAATTGTAATCCTGTCGTTTTAATGCATCAGATAAGTATTCTCCTTTGTTGATGTTCAGTGTAGTTACATCTAATTCCTTTTTATTTATAGTAGGTACGTTCATCGTATGTTATTTTTGCAGGTAAAAAATGTGATAAAAATTAGTTATATATGGTCTGAACATTTTTTCTACCTCCCTTAAATTATAAAGCTCAGATGTATTTCTTGTTGCCTTTTCTGTAGGCTGACTTACTTTAATCATTTCGATAAGTTGCTATAGATTGTTCTGTCCTATTATTGGGGTAGATTTGTACCCAGTTTTGAATATTAATGAATATTGCAGCCTTTTTATGAATACGACCTGTAACCCCAGCTTTAGAAAAGTGGTCTTGGTTTTAAAACTTAAGTTTTTTTAGGTAGTGTATAAGGACTTAAATGGTAAGCTAGTTAACTGGCAAATGAATTATTTAAGTAAGAGAACCTATCTGTCACATAGATTCTCTTTAAATATAAGGCTTAAACTTCTTCGATTAATGAATTATGACGATCTGGATGTTTGGAAAATGAGCCGAATAAATTCCATTTATCCTTTCATAAATATCCTTCAGTACAATTGCAGTATTAGCTCTTTATGAGGACTTAATCGTTGCTAAAAATCGAAGTCAGAATCGAAGTCGAAATCTTCTAGCTCTTTTTTAGGATCGCTATTTTTTAACAGATTTACAGCACTAATAATATAGAACTCATCAAGTGCCCCACAATAATTTCTAGGACCTTCTATTTCTCTAATAATCTTATCCCCTATAGTTGAGTCATATTTATTATTAGATCCGACATTGCCTATCATGGCATTATTCCAATCAGATGTATTTAATAAATTACCTGAATTGTAGCTTAGGATCGCTATATTGGGGCTAGTTCCATGCTTTATGATAGTTTCATAGATTTTTATGAAAAGTTCATCTTGTGTAGCTAAAGCTGCATTCCAAGCTTTTTCAATCCCATTCATTTTTCTACTTAAAACATTGTAAGCTCCTCTGCATTTAGCGAAGTCCTGTAAATCATCCAATTGCTTAATCCTTACATCTTTCATTATTGGCTGCTCTTTACCTTTAACTTTTGCCTGAATAGTGGCTTCGTGATGATATATAGGCACACCTTGATCACCGGAAGTCTCAACAGGGACATAAACTTCTGGGGTGTTTTTAGGAATAACATTACCATTTAGGTCTTTCAATTCTAGACCTTCTTCATAGAAGGGGGGTGCAGGCATAAAAAATAATGGCTTTTCAAAATTCGGGTTAAAGATTAATTCCTTACCAATTCTAAGTTCTTCTTTAGAAGGAAACATGTTTAATTTTGAATATCCAATAATAATTTCTTTTTTACGTTTAAATATAACTTCTATTTCTTTACTTGGTCCTCCTGTTTCACAAATTTCAACGAGAAGTTTAGGCAATTCAATCTTTCTTAAGGCCTGTTCATAATCTTTCTCTGCTTTGTTCACTTTCTTTAGTACTGATTTTGGTATGGTTCTGCCATCTGAATCATAATCAGAAAGAATTGTCCTCATTTCTGCAAGCATCTGTCTTGCGATTTCCACTGCATCTTCTTTACTCGTTGATGCAGATTCATTCTCAATGCTGTAAACTTTAGACTGAAATAATTTTCTTTCTTCATCACTCAATCCTTCTGAACTTAGAGGGGAATTGTTTGTAACTTTACCGTTTTTTACTCGATTCATAACTCTTTTGTTTTTAAGTGGGTTTTCCATTTTTATTATTACTTTCAGGGATTAAACTTTGGCGACATTGCCATTGTCTTTCCTGAAAGGTGCGCAAAACTATAGAGTTTGAATCAGCTTAATAGAGGGTAAAATTATAATGGGAATTTACCCACCTTAGTTTAATTATTTGATTTGCAATCTATTAAATCTAAAACATAGAGGAATTTCACGAAAAAAAAAAGAATGTGACAAGTTTTGGAGATGGTATTTGGGCCTGAATTGTGATTATCCATATATCTTATTGACTGCACCTGTTGCTATTTTATTTTCCTTTCCTCTTAGAAAGTCTTTGAGATATTTCTTGCTGACATAAAAGTCTTCTTTTGGGGATATTCTCGTAAGGAATATAAGTCGTGAAATCAGAAATAGTTTGCTATAGGACACCTCAGAATCCCCTCTCATTCCTTTATTTAGACTTAACAGATCAAATAGGTGTGTGAATGTGTTTGCGAAAATGCATACTTTACTAGTATAAGAAGTGTTGACTTTTGAATTAGATCTGGGTATAGCATTCATTGCGTCCATTTCTTTCATGGCGTTTGTTTGTGCTAAACTATTACGGCATAAGGACTGTATGTATTTAATTGCGTTAGGAGACTTTATTGCTATTTCTGTTTTGCCATTAACTAGAATTGATAGCTCAATCTCTTTTGAAAAAAGGACCTCTTCAATTAAAGGGTTGCACTCTGCTATTTCATAGTTAGATATTGTTTCGATAAATTTCTTTAATTCACTAATCGGAACACTTTCTTTTTTGTATTCCTGAGCGCATTCTCCATCGGTGTAGTCCTTAATGAATAGTAGAGCGTACCAGAATTTATCGGGATCCATTCCTAAACCTATGATCGTTTTTTGAATATCATTGTTTGCTTTATAAGTCTCATAAGTTAAAGGCATATCTATTAGCCCATCATTATATCTTCTTTTAAATTTACTTGTGGCTAAACTTCCATATTGGGAATGCTCAGAGAAGTCTTCTGTTGCAGGAAAGAATGTCATGGCGAGTTCCCAAATGTATTCTAAAACATCATCTTCTTTACTTACATCTTGATAATATGTTTCTAAATCTATGAACTTATCTACTGGCATATTATAAATTGAATTGGTTATTTGCAAAAGTACAACAATAATCCCACTCCTGTATTAGGGAGCAGGATTCTTCAGGGCTTAAAGCAAATTTTTCATTGCATCTTTCATTTGTGAGTTGTCAAAGCTATCCAAATAAATCTGTGTTATTTTCTCTGAACTATGGCCCAATGACTCACTAATGATTGATGTTGAAACTCCAGATCGTTTAAGTACTGTGGCAAATGAATGTCTTGCAACATAGGTAGTAAGGTCTATTGGAATTCCTAATTTCTTTCCTATATCCTTTAACCGTGTGTTGACTTTGGTAATTACTTTATGAACTCTGTTAGCCCTTTGCTGTTCTGTCTTATGAAAAGAGGATAGGATAGGGAAGAGGTACTGATTATCTGAATTATGATTCTTCTCTATCAATTCTACAGCCTTATCTTGTAAAGGTAGCTTAATTAGCTTCTTTGTTTTTCTTCGTGTATAGATTAATCGGTTATCAATCAGATTCTCTTTTGTGAGATATGCTATATCTACAAAATTGATTCCTCCCATTAGGTAGGAGAAAGAAAACAAGTCTACTGCCAGTTTTGAGTATTCGTTAGTTCCTTGGTATGTTATTACTTTACTTACTTCTTCCTTAGTAATAGCTCGTTTGGCTGTTCCTTTATGAAGCTTAGACACCTTGTAACTCTTGAACGGATAAAGTTCAGACTTTACCAACTTCTCTTCTATTGCTACATTATAGATTGCTCGTAATGTTCTGAACCTAATTCCAATCGTATTTTCTGCAATGTCTTCACTTCTTAGCCAAGTTTCATATCTCCTTAGCCAAGTAATGTCTATGTCTGAAAAGTGTATATTAAGGTGCTTATTGAACTTTATAAGGGAGTTATAAACCTGCTGAGTGGAAAGCATATATCCTCTTCTTTTTTCTTCACTGAGCCTCTGAATTTGTGCTAGAAACACTTCTCCAACAGTTTTTGGTTTAACTGGATTTGAAACTCTATCAGCTAATGTATTGGTGGTGAACTCTTTATTCTCTGATTTCAGTTTAACTATCTCATCTGTAAACTCTCTTTTCTTCTCTGAAATCAGCTTTTCAATTGCTGCTTTATTAGGACATCTGACTTTTGGTTTTCCCTTTTTGAAATCCCAATAGATAGGATTTAATGAGAGACCAAGGCTCTTGTACTTCTTCTTACCATCTTTACAGATGCGAATCATAAGAGGACTTTCTCCATTAGACAGAGTTTTAGACCTGTAACACAAGATGTTAACCGTCGTTATCATGACATTTCTGGTTTAACTCTCGGTTTAACTCATGGTTTAACTTTGGAGTAAAATAGGAGGAATATGAACAAAAAAAGAGAGCTACTTTTTGAGTAACTCTCTGATTATAAGGTGGTGCCACCAGGAATCGAACCGGGGACACAAGGATTTTCAGTCCTTTGCTCTACCAACTGAGCTATGGCACCTCTTTGTGATTGCGGTTGCAAAGGTAGCTAAAGTTTTTGAATATGCAAACATTCAGGAATAAAAAATGCCGGTAAATAGTGCTATTCTATTTGCCGGCATTATCTTGTATTCTTTAATATGCACAGAATGAATTAGTTATTCTTTTCGGATAAAGCATTCCATCCTTGAGCTTTTAATTCAAATTCTTGTCCGTCTCTGGTAATTAATGCACATCCTAAGTCTTGCTTGGTGATGTGGCCAATCATTTTTACCCCTTCCATCTCTGCTATCTTTTCATGCTCTGAAATTGGTACGGTGAAAAGTAGTTCATAATCTTCTCCACCATTAAGAGCACATGTAGTAAGATTCATATTGAATTCTTCGGCCATAACAGCTGTTTGGTAATCAATAGGGATATGCTCCTCGTAAACACGACAACCAACCTTGCTTTGGGTACAAATATGCATCAGCTCTGAAGAAAGACCATCCGAAATATCCATCATTGAAGTAGGTAGAATATTCATCTGCGCTAATTTTTCAATAATATCTTTTCGTGCTTCAGGTTTCAACTGACGTTCCAATAGGTATTCTTTTCCGGAAAAGTCAGGTTGCCCGTCTTTTTCTCCTCTGAGAACAACTTTTTCTCTTTCTAAAAGCTGAAGTCCCATATAGGCTGCTCCTAAATCACCACTAACACAAACTAAGTCGGTTTCTTTAGCTCCATTGCGATAAACAACTTTGTCTTTGTCCGCTTCGCCAATGCAGGTAATGCTTAAGGCAAGACCGGTCAGGGATGAAGATGTGTCTCCGCCTACAATATCAACATTGTGCTCTTCGCATGCAATTTGTATTCCGGCATAAAGCTCTTCCATATCTTCTATGCAGAATTTCTTGGAAACAGCAACTGAAATGATCATTTGTTTAGGACTGCCGTTCATTGCGTAAATATCCGAGATATTAACGATGACAGCTTTATATCCCAAATGTTTCAATGGAACATAAGTCAGATCAAAATGAACACCTTCCATTAATAAATCTGTTGTAACCAGAACTTGTTTGTCCGGATAGGAGAGTACTGCTGCATCATCGCCCACACCATATTTGCTGGATTCGTTTTTTAATTCAATTCCTTCTGTAAGGTGTTTGATGAGGCCAAATTCTCCTAATGTAGCAATCTCTGTTCTTTTTCTTTCTTGCATATCTATTATTTAAAATTATGCGCGATTAATCAATTCACGCATGATAGTTGTCATTTTTGGTTGCGCAGCATCAGCTGCTTTCTGTACTTCTTCGTGAGATACTTCTACGATTTTACCTTCAACACCTAGATCGGTTATGATTGAGATACCAAAGCATTTAATTCCTGCATGGTTGGCTACAATAACTTCCGGTACAGTAGACATTCCTACTGCATCTGCTCCCAGAATATGAAACATTTTATATTCTGAAGGAGTTTCGAATGTAGGACCTTGTGTTCCTAAATATACTCCTTGCTGAACTTTGATTCCTTTTTCTTTGGCAATATCTAGTGCTTTTTTTATTAAATCTTTGGAATAAGCTTCACTCATATCTGGGAAACGGTCTCCATATAAGTTCTTTCCACGAAGCGGATGTTCCGGGAAAAAATTAATATGATCTCTGATAATCATCAAGTCTCCAATCTCAAACGCATCATTCATTCCACCGCTGGCATTAGAAACAAATAATGTTTTGATGCCGAGTTCTTTCATAACCCGTACCGGGAAAGTTACTTCTTTCATTGAGTAACCTTCGTAGTAGTGGAAGCGGCCTTGCATAGCCATAATATCTTTATTACCTAATTTTCCGAAAATAAGCTTTCCGCTATGTCCTTCTACTGTGGAGACAGGAAAGTTAGGGATATCCTGATATTTTATCTCGTATTTTTCTGTAATTTCATTAGCCAGATTTCCTAATCCTGTTCCTAATATGATTGCTGTCTCTGGACTAGTATGCATCCTCTCTTTCAGGAAGGCTGCTGTCTCTTTTATTTTTTCTAACATATTCAATAATGTTTTGGTTAAATGCCTCTTCCTGATTCTGTAGGAATCTTACTTCTATAGGAAGAGTATAGATGTTTTTTTGTATTTTTTCGTCTAAATTGCTAAACTGAGTAAGACGCGCTGCATCTTTTTCTGTTGTTATAATTATTTTTTTATCTCCAGGTAGATTTTCAAAAGTTTCCTTTAATGTAACCATGTCATTTTCTGTAAAATCATGGTGATCTGCAAACGTTAAGGGAGTAATATTGGATGAATATCTCTCTATATCCTGCAGCAATTGTTGAGGAGACGCAATCCCGGTAAGCAACAGTACTTTCTCATCTTTCTCAATCTGCCCCAATGCTCTTTTTCTATTGTTAACGGCTGGGAAGATTGGTGTTAGGCTACTGTATTTATACGAGGTAAAATAGAGTTGCTGATATGGATATAAATCTAACCGTTTTGTAATAATCCGGAAATCCATTGGTTTCATTACTCTTGGACACTTTGTTACTATAACCATGGTTGCACGGTTTTTTCCACGTGCTGGTTCTCGCAGACGTCCGGCTGGAAGAAGTGCATCATCACAGATAAGTCTGTTGAAATCTACCAATAATATATTTATGCCGGGAGTTACGTATCGATGTTGATAAGCATCATCCAAAAGAATTACTTCTAGATCTGAAGCCTTTTCTTGTTGTAATGTCTCTATTCCGTGGCAACGATCTTTATCTACGGATACTATTACTTCCGAAAATTTCTGCTTAATCTGGAAAGGTTCATCTCCAATTTCTTTTGCAGTACTGCTTTCATTTGCCAAAATAAAGCCTTTTGATTTTCGCTTATATCCCCGGCTTAGAACTGCTACCTTAAATTCCTTTTTTAGTAGTTTGATTAAATATTCTGTATGTGGAGTTTTTCCTGTACCACCAACAGTAATATTGCCAACACTGATAACCGGAATATTGTAACTCTTAGAGTGTAAAATATTCCAGTCGAACATTTTGTTGCGCAGGCTTACCCCCAATCCATAAAGAAAAGAGAGTGGATAAAGACTCTTATGTATTTTAATGAAGTTTTCTTCCATTTCATCTTATTTGATATTTATATCAAAAGGTACTCTGGCTTGTACATAATCTAATTTCTGAACATCTTTAATCATGCTGAATCCTTTGTAGAACTCACCAAAATTACTTTCTATCAATCTAGATTCTATATAATGAGTTGGTTTTTCTTTGAAAAGAGATTCAAAGAAGTCTTCTTTTTCAGGATATGAAAGAACTGTATAGTCTTTTATTTTTGCTTTCTTAGCTGCAATTTCAATAGCCTTGTCTATGCCACCCAATTCGTCTACCAGTCCTATTTTTTTAGCTTTTTCTCCAGTCCACACTCGTCCTTCTGCAATTTTGCCAATAGCTTGCTTGCTCATTTTTCTACCTTCAGAACATCTGGTTAAGAAGGTATCGTATCCTTCGTTAATCATCATTTGAATCAATGATTTTTCGTCGCTGTTTAATCCACGGCCAAGTGCTCCCAAGTCAGAGAATTTATTAGTTTTAACTACATCAAATTTAAGTCCAACTTTGTCAGTTAGTCCTTTTACATTAGGAATTATTCCGAAGATTCCGATAGAACCAGTGAGTGTTGTTGGTTCGGCAACAATACAATCTGCGGCACAAGAAATATAGTAACCGCCGGATGCTGCATAATCTCCCATGGAAACTACTACAGTCTTTTCTTTCTTTAGGGCTTTTACTTCATTCCATATTTGTTCAGAACCAAAGGCGCTTCCTCCAGGGGAGTTTACTCGAAGTACAACCGCTTTTATTTCTTTGTTTTCACGTAGTTCACGCAAATCTTTAATTACTTTCTCTGAAATAATACCTTCGTCGGTTGACTCATCAATACCTCCGAATGCATAGTATACTGCAATCGCATTGCCACTCTTATCTTTTGGAACGTTACGTTTAACGTTGATCATATCATCCAGACTTAGTACTGAAAGATCTTCATCTTTGTCTATTTTGACCAACGTTTTCAGATAATCTCTAACATCGCTTTTATAGATTAGTTTATCTGCCAGGCCACATTTCACGGATTGCTCAGATGGATAGAACATAAGCATGCGATTGGCACAAGCGTTAAGAGAATCTTTGGAAATTTTTCGAGATACAGAAACATCTGTTAATATCTGATTCCAGATAGAACCTATGTATTCTGTAACTTGTTCACGATTGGCGGGGCTCATCTCGGTTGCAATAAAAGGTTCTACAGCCGATTTGTATGTTCCAACTCTGAATATCTGCATTTCTACTCCAACTTTTTCCAGCAAGTCTTTATAGAACATTGGTTCTGCAGCAATCCCTTTCCATTCAATTACCCCTTTCGGATTAAGTAGAACTTTATCTGCTACACTAGAAAGGTAGTATAGTTTCTGAGTATAATTATCACTGTAGGCAACAATGAATTTACCACTCTTTTTAAAATCAACCAGTGCATTTCTTATTTCTTGTAAGGAAGCATAAGATGCTCCCAATATTTTTGCTTGTATATAGATTCCTTTAATATCATTGTTTTCCTTTGCCTTTTTTATAGAAGAGAGAATATCATCCAATCCATAATTAGAAAATTCTTCTCCAAAGAATTCTTTTAATGGATTGTCTTTAGTTCGTTCCTCTAATGTTCCATTAAGGTCCAGAAACATGATAGAGTTTGGTTTCACTTTCACTTCTGTATCAGCCGAAGCCACAACTCCAAATAAGATTATGGCACCAATAAAAAATATTACAATGCTTGATAGGATGATTCCCACTACGGTTGCAAGCGTAAATTTGATAAAGTCTTTCATGAGAGTGTATATTTATTTTTTTATTATTAAAAACAATTAGATAGCAAAGATAAATTATAGAATTGACAAGTCCAAAGATTGAGTGAATTTTGTTTACTCTCTTAAAACGGTTGGTTTTATTTGGCTAACTTATCATAATAACCGGATTAATTTTAAGTTTCTTTTATTCTTTATTTGTCGTTGATGCTTTTATAATATCACATTTTTACTATTCTTTTTTAAACAGCCAGTAAAAGTATGATCTATTTATATTCACTCTATTTGATTAAATGTTTCAGTATAACTTCCTTTTGCACTTTTTTTGTTGAACATATAAAAGTGTATTCTGTCAATGCAATCGCGATTACTCTTCTCTTTACCCAAGAATTAAAAATTTCATCATCATCTGCCACCTGCTACTAAATTGTACTCATGATATTGATTTTTAAGTATTTAATCTGGTGGGAGATAAAAATCTGATACATTTTATCTCCCACTAAATTTATCTATCTCCCACTAAACTCATTTATCTGCTATCAGCGGTTTAATCTCATTATATTATAAGTGCAATAGAATTTTTGAATAGATCTTCTTTGTGTTCTAACTTGAAGGGTAAGCGTACGTAAAAACTAACTGCACGGTTTATTTTGTTTTAAATTGGTTTTAGAAGCATCCTGCTTATTTTTCTTTAGTCTATTCACTTTTGTATCACTATAAGGACCTAACCCTGTTTTTCATTGTATTATATTCCATTTTCTGTATTGCCTGTTTGGGTATAACAAAAATATAATAATCCAATCTTGGTAATAACAGCAAAATCTGTAATCCAATTCCAGAAAAAGTCGCTGTCGGTTTAATATCTTCCTAAGCTGTCTGGTCTTTCTGCAAACACTCACCACTTTTTCTGCAAACACTCGCGATTCTTTTTCCAAGACTCGCCATCTTTTTTTAATCCTCCTATACATCTTTGTGCATTCTTGTACAAAAGAATACAATCCTTTGTACAGAACAATGTATTCTTTTGTACAGAAGAAAACAATGTTCTGTACAAGATTCAATAAATAGTCCTCGTGAGAAATAAAATCTCCCGTTGGATCTTGAAAAATGTCCGACCTGCTTTTCAAAATAAATAATGGTTATTCGTCATTTTTGGTGGAAGATATTACATTAAACCTCTTATTTATTGTGTTTAATAGACTTTTATCAGATTCAATAAATGGTTTATCAGAAAGCTACAGTATATATATTGTATAAGCATATGAGGTCGTTTGCTTCCACTAAAAGTGAGGAAGGGCCTAAATAATTAAATTACCCTTGTGGAAGATAAAATCATCTAGTGGCAGATGATTTGTGTATAGTTTTTATCTCCCACCAATCTAAATAACTGAAATACAATGAGTAAGACCTGTCTAGTAGCAGATGTGGCAGATCGAAGCGTGCATTTTGTTTTTTTTCGTGAGAATCTAACTAAAAGTAACTTTAAAGCTTTTCCAGCGTAATGTGAACTATAAAACTTTTCTGCAGCCCTTACGCGCGCACGTATATTTATAATGTATATACAGCAGTAACCTTTCCCAAAGTTCCAGTCAGCGTGAAAAAAAATATGTTCTGTAACACAATTGTAATACAGCTAGTTACCTATTAATTGCAAAAAAAGATATAAAAAAGAGTTAGATATATTTGGATTGGTAGGAATAATAGTCTACTTTTGCACCCGCTTTGCAAGAGAGACAAAGCTTACGCAGTTGACATAATGTAAGTGAAACCGGTGCATTCATCGAGGTTTTAGAGAAAAAGAATTTAAAAAATATTCTCGAAAACATTTGGAGGTTAAAATTAAAAGTCCTACCTTTGCATCCGCTTACGAAAACAAGCGTAACAAAAAGAATCGTTCTTTGAAGAAATTATAAATAAACGAAACAAGTAGTACAAGAGCATTAAGTGCGTGTATTGATACATGTACTTGGTAAAATAAAAATGCGAACCGTCAATTAAGATAAACGGAATCCTGGACAGAATTTAAATGAAACTTTTACAATGAAGAGTTTGATCCTGGCTCAGGATGAACGCTAGCTACAGGCTTAACACATGCAAGTCGAGGGGTAGCAGGGTAGCAATACCGCTGACGACCGGCGCACGGGTGAGTAACACGTATCCAACCTTCCCATAACTCGGGGATAGCCTTTCGAAAGAAAGATTAATACCCGATAGTACTTAAGAAAGGCATCTTTTTTAAGTTAAAGATTTATTGGTTATGGATGGGGATGCGTTCCATTAGATAGTTGGTGAGGTAACGGCTCACCAAGTCTTCGATGGATAGGGGTTCTGAGAGGAAGGTCCCCCACATTGGTACTGAGACACGGACCAAACTCCTACGGGAGGCAGCAGTGAGGAATATTGGTCAATGGGCGAGAGCCTGAACCAGCCAAGTAGCGTGAAGGATGAAGGTCCTATGGATTGTAAACTTCTTTTATAGTAGAATAAAGTGACCCACGTGTGGGTTTTTGTATGTATACTATGAATAAGGATCGGCTAACTCCGTGCCAGCAGCCGCGGTAATACGGAGGATCCGAGCGTTATCCGGATTTATTGGGTTTAAAGGGTGCGTAGGCGGAATAATAAGTCAGTTGTGAAAGTTTGCGGCTCAACCGTAAAATTGCAGTTGATACTGTTATTCTTGAGTGTACATAAGGTAGGCGGAATTCGTGGTGTAGCGGTGAAATGCTTAGATATCACGAAGAACTCCAATTGCGAAGGCAGCTTACCGGGGTACAACTGACGCTGAGGCACGAAAGTGTGGGTATCAAACAGGATTAGATACCCTGGTAGTCCACACAGTAAACGATGAATACTCGCTGTTTGCGATATACCGCAAGCGGCCAAGCGAAAGCATTAAGTATTCCACCTGGGGAGTACGCCGGCAACGGTGAAACTCAAAGGAATTGACGGGGGCCCGCACAAGCGGAGGAACATGTGGTTTAATTCGATGATACGCGAGGAACCTTACCCAGGCTTAAATTGCAGATGAATATAGTAGAAATATTATAGTCTTCGGACATCTGTGAAGGTGCTGCATGGTTGTCGTCAGCTCGTGCCGTGAGGTGTCGGCTTAAGTGCCATAACGAGCGCAACCCTTATTGATAGTTACTAACAGGTTAAGCTGAGGACTCTATCGAGACTGCCGTCGTAAGATGCGAGGAAGGTGGGGATGACGTCAAATCAGCACGGCCCTTACGTCTGGGGCTACACACGTGTTACAATGGGGGGTACAGAAGGTCGCTACCTGGCAACAGGATGCTAATCCCAAAAGCCTCTCTCAGTTCGGATTGGAGTCTGCAACCCGACTCCATGAAGCTGGATTCGCTAGTAATCGCGCATCAGCCACGGCGCGGTGAATACGTTCCCGGGCCTTGTACACACCGCCCGTCAAGCCATGGGAGCCGGGGGTACCTGAAGTGCGTAACCGTAAGGAGCGCCCTAGGGTAAAACTGGTGACTGGGGCTAAGTCGTAACAAGGTAGCCGTACCGGAAGGTGCGGCTGGAACACCTCCTTTCTGGAGTGATTCCTTTTATCTGGTTCGCTTTTTATTGTACTACTGTTTTAGTTTATTCTATATAAGAAATAAGAGATTAGAAAGAAGCCGAGCCGAAAGGTAAGAGGTTTTGAACGACAGTCCTATAGCTCAGTTGGTTAGAGCGCTACACTGATAATGTAGAGGTCGGCAGTTCAACTCTGCCTGGGACTACGCGAAAAAAATCGGAGCAACAAGGATTAACCATCCCAAAACAAACGCTTCAGAAAAATTTCGGGGGATTAGCTCAGCTGGCTAGAGCACCTGCCTTGCACGCAGGGGGTCAACGGTTCGAATCCGTTATTCTCCACGATCAAGCTAAGGCTTGAAAACGATCTTTGACATGATGTACAAAAGCAATAAATAAAGTAATTTTTAGAGATAAAAAGAGCTAAAGTATATATCGAACCATATGGTAAACGAAAACGTATAATTACGAATAGTTTACAGTGTTTGAAGAAAGTAAGCAAGGGCGCATGGCGGATGCCTTGGCTCTCGGAGGCGATGAAGGACGTGATAAGCTGCGATAAGCTTCGGGTAGGTGCAAATAGCCTTTAATCCGAAGATTTCCGAATGGGACAACCCAATATCCTGAAGGGATATTATCCATCTTAGATGGAGGCGAACGCAGGGAACTGAAACATCTTAGTACCTGTAGGAGAAGAAAATAATTGAATGATTCCGTAAGTAGTGGCGAGCGAACGCGGATTAGCCCAAACCAATTATGTTACGGCATAATTGGGGTTGTAGGACCACGATATCGGACTTATATTGGAGAATGGAAGACTCTGGAAAGTGTCACCATAGAGCATGATAGTTGCGTACATGAATCCAATATATACTGTAGTGGTATCCTGAGTAGTGCGGAGCACGAGAAATTCTGCATGAATCTGCCGGGACCATCCGGTAAGGCTAAATACTCCCGAGAGACCGATAGTGAACCAGTACTGTGAAGGAAAGGTGAAAAGAACTTCGAATAGAAGAGTGAAATAGTCCCTGAAACCATGCGCTTACAAGCGGTCGGAGCAGCTTCGTGCTGTGACGGCGTGCCTTTTGCATAATGAACCTACGAGTTACTGTCACTGGCAAGGTTAAGAAATTAAGTTTTGCAGCCGAAGCGAAAGCGAGTCTGAATAGGGCGATTTAGTCAGTGGTAGTAGACGCGAAACCAAGTGATCTACCCATGGTCAGGTTGAAGGTTAGGTAACACTAACTGGAGGACCGAACCGATAAGCGTTGAAAAGCTTCCGGATGAACTGTGGGTGGGGGTGAAAGGCTAATCAAACTTGGAGATAGCTCGTACTCCCCGAAATGCATTTAGGTGCAGCCTTGATAATTACTAATGTGAGGTAGAGCGACTGATAAGATGCGAGGGCTTCACCGCCTATCAAGTCTTGATAAACTCCGAATGCGCATTAGTTCAATATCAGGAGTGAGGGCATGGGTGCTAAGGTCCGTGCCCGAGAGGAGAAGAATCCAGACCATCAGCTAAGGTCCCGAAATAATTGCTAAGTTGAACTAACGAAGTCAGATTGCTAAGACAGCTAGGATGTTGGCTTGGAAGCAGCCATTCATTTAAAGAGTGCGTAACAGCTCACTAGTCGAGGAGTTTGGCGTGGATAATAATCGGGCATAAGCAATTTACCGAAGCTATGGAACCAGTAATGGTTGGTAGGGGAGCATTCCACTCTGCGTTGAATGTGAAGCGTGAGCTTTGCTGGAGCGTGTGGAAAAGCAAATGTAGGTATAAGTAACGATAAAGGGGGTGAGAAACCCCCTCGCCGAAAGACTAAGGTTTCCTGATCAACGCTAATCGGATCAGGGTTAGTCGGGTCCTAAGGCTCAGCCGAACGGCGAGGCCGATGGCAGAAAGGGTTAATATTCCCTTACTACCTTAA
The DNA here is from genome assembly GCF_963675905.1 of uncultured Bacteroides sp. Classification (NCBI taxonomy): domain Bacteria; kingdom Pseudomonadati; phylum Bacteroidota; class Bacteroidia; order Bacteroidales; family Bacteroidaceae; genus Bacteroides; species uncultured Bacteroides sp. Next base: position 4,009,207 of record NZ_OY780936.1, read on the forward strand.
AGAGTGATGTGGAGACGGAGAAGTGATAATACCGCCGGCTGACGGAATAGCCGGTTGAAGGGTGTAGATATTAGTTTTCCAGGCAAATCCGGAAGACTAGTCGAACCTGATAGTACCGAGAGCCCTTGTGGTGATTGGATAGCGTATGTAAGCAGACTCCCAAGAAAATCCGCTAAACTTAATCTTTAAGGTACCCGTACCGTAAACGGACACACGTAGTCGGGTAGAATATACTAAGGCGCTTGAGTGAATCACGGTTAAGGAACTAGGCAAATTGACCCTGTAACTTCGGGAGAAAGGGTCCCTCAGTAATGAGGGCGCAGAGAATAGGTCCAGGCAACTGTTTAACAAAAACACAGGGCTATGCAAAATTGAAAGATCAAGTATATAGCCTGACACCTGCCCGGTGCTGGAAGGTTAAGAGGAGATGTCATCGCAAGAGAAGCATTGAATTGAAGCCCCAGTAAACGGCGGCCGTAACTATAACGGTCCTAAGGTAGCGAAATTCCTTGTCGGGTAAGTTCCGACCTGCACGAATGGTGTAATGATCTGGACACTGTCTCAACCGTGAGCTCAGTGAAATTGTAGTATCGGTGAAGATGCCGATTACCCGCGATGGGACGAAAAGACCCCGTGAACCTTTACTATAGCTTAACATTGAATTTGGGTAATTGATGTGTAGGATAGGCCGGAGGCTTTGAAGCAGGTACGCCAGTATTTGTGGAGCCGCTGTTGAAATACGGCCCTTTGATTATTTGAGTTCTAACTCGCGAATGTGAGGACACTGTTTGGTGGGTAGTTTGACTGGGGTGGTCGCCTCCAAAAGTGTAACGGAGGCTTCTAAAGGTACCCTCAGGACGATTGGTAACCGTCCGCAGAGTGTAATGGCATAAGGGTGCTTGACTGGGAGACCGACAAGTCGATCAGGTAGGAAACTAGAGCATAGTGATCCGGTGTTTCCGTATGGAAGGGACATCGCTCAAAGGATAAAAGGTACTCCGGGGATAACAGGCTGATCGCTCCCAAGAGCTCATATCGACGGAGCGGTTTGGCACCTCGATGTCGGCTCGTCACATCCTGGGGCTGGAGAAGGTCCCAAGGGTTGGGCTGTTCGCCCATTAAAGTGGCACGCGAGCTGGGTTCAGAACGTCGTGAGACAGTTCGGTCTCTATCTATCGTGGGCGTATGAAATTTGCGTGGCTCTGACACTAGTACGAGAGGACCGTGTTGGACTGACCGCTGGTTTACCGGTTGTGCCGCCAGGTGCATTGCCGGGTATCTAAGTCGGGATTGGATAAGTGCTGAAAGCATCTAAGTACGAAGCCAGCCACAAGATTAGATTTCTTAGGGTCGTTGAAGACGACAACGTTGATAGGCTGCAGGTGTAAAGACAGTAATGTCAAAGCCGAGCAGTACTAATTGCCCGTACACTTTCTTCTATGCCATATATGGTTGGCTAGATAATTTGGCTCTTAAAATACTAGAAAGAGCTTGTTTATTGCTTTTACATTGTGTTTATCTTAATAGAATCTGATAAATATAAATCAGATAAAAAAGAAATTAAAAATATTAAGGTAGCTATAGCATCAGGGTTCCACCTCTTCCCATTCCGAACAGAGAAGTTAAGCCTGATCACGCCGATGGTACTGCGTAACAGTGGGAGAGTAGGTAGCTGCCGTTTTATCAAAGAGTCCTGTTCATTGAATAATGAATGGGACTCTTTTTTTTGTATATATACGAATTTCTCATTCTATCCTATCTCTCATCTCTCATGATCTAAAAGTTAGTTGATATTTTTATGCAAATATCATTTTTCTTATTTGCTATAACCTTGCTCGATAAACAAACTCGAATAAGTTAGGATATTCCTCATTTATATTATGTTTCATCTGCTTAATAATGCTATGACACAACTGGCATGCTCTTTTTTGTTGTATATGAATCTCATGCATCTATTTCACCTTCTTTGATTACGTGAACCTTTCTGGTTACGCTGAATATTATCACTGCTGTTTTTATTTGCATATATCAATTTTATTAGCTGCCTAAATATTACTGGGATTCTTTTGTTATATAGTTGATAAGATTATATTATTCGTTAGTCCTTCTTATTTGTTACTTAGCCTCTATAATCTGTGATAATTTCTTAATGAATTTATAATACAACTTATATATAGCAATATCACTTAAGTGATATTGCTACTATTATCCTCATTTCCATTTTGCTTTTATGAGATATCGTAACTAATAATCTTGAAATAATTATAAAATGAAATATTTTAGGATAAAAAAGTTTCATGTTATTTGCTTATTTAAAAATTATGTCTACCTTTGCATCGTCAAAACAAAGACAACTTTATGAAACAGACATTTATACATATTCTCCTGTGCAATATTATTATTCTTCTGGTAAGCTAGATGGAAGTGAGCGTTGTGCATAGATATGTATTAAAATATATAAAGCCTTTCTCACTTCCAGATGAGAAAGGCTTTTTTTTATGATAATATTATAAATTAAATAAAGAGGCTAAAAAGATGAGTGACAGATTATTTATTTTTGATACTACTCTTCGAGATGGTGAACAAGTTCCTGGCTGCCAATTAAATACAGTAGAGAAAATCCAGGTTGCGAAAGCGTTGGAAGCTCTCGGTGTAGATATAATTGAAGCTGGTTTCCCAATTTCGAGTCCTGGCGATTTTAATTCAGTGATTGAAATATCAAAGGCTGTTACATGGCCTACAATTTGTGCATTGACCCGTGCGGTTGAGAAAGATATTGATGTAGCAGTTGAAGCCCTGAAATATGCAAAACATAAACGTATACATACTGGTATAGGAACATCTGACTCTCATATTAAATATAAGTTTAACTCAACTCGTGAAGAAATTATTGAGCGAGCTGTTGCTGCTGTTAAATATGCTAAGAAATATGTTGAAGATGTAGAATTCTATGCAGAAGATGCCGGAAGAACAGATAATGAATATCTTGCAAGAGTAATCGAGGCTGTTGTAAAAGCTGGTGCTACTGTGGTGAATATACCTGATACAACGGGTTATTGTCTGCCTTCTGAATATGAAGCTAAAATCAGATTCTTGAAAGAAAATGTAAACGGTATAGATAATGCAATAATTTCTACTCACTGTCATAACGACCTTGGTATGGCTACTGCAAATACTATTGCAGGTATCATTGGTGGAGCTCGTCAGGTAGAGGTTACTATGAACGGAATTGGCGAACGCGCCGGTAATACTGCTTTGGAAGAAGTTGCTATGATTTTGAAAAGTCATCATGAGTTTAATATTCAGACTAATATTAATACTCAAAAGATATACCCAACCTCACGTATGGTTTCAAGTTTGATGAATATGCCAATTCAGCCAAATAAGGCGATTGTTGGCCGGAATGCTTTTGCTCATTCATCTGGAATCCATCAGGATGGTGTATTGAAGAACCTTCAGACTTATGAAATTATTAATCCGCATGATGTGGGTATTGATGATAGTTCAATTGTATTGACTGCTCGAAGTGGAAGAGCTGCATTGAAGCATCGTTTATCTTCTCTTGGTATAGATTTGGAAAAAGAAAAGCTTGATAAAGTTTATGATGAGTTCCTTAAACTGGCCGATAGAAAGAAAGATATTAATGATGATGATGTTCTTATGCTTGCAGGCGCTGAAAGAAGTACCAACAAACGTATTAAGGTTGATTACCTTCAGGTTACGAGTGGTGTTGGTGTTCGTTCTGTGGCAAGTTTAGGCTTGGATATTGCAGGTGAGAAATTTGAAGCGGCTGCTAGTGGAAACGGACCAGTTGATGCTGCAATTAAAGCTTTGAAGAATATAATTCACCGTAATATGACACTGAAAGAATTTACAATTCAGGCCATCAGTAAAGGCAGTGATGATGTAGGTAAAGTACATATGCAGGTTGAATATGATAAACAGGTTTATTACGGCTTTGGTGCCAATACTGATATTGTTGCAGCATCTGTAGAAGCTTATATTGACTGTATTAATAAGTTTATAAAATAAGATTTTGTTTCAATAGGTAACATATATAATAATTAGACAATAGAAAATATGAAAACATTGTTCGACAAGATTTGGGACGCACACGTTGTTAGTACGGTAGAAGATGGTCCTACTCAATTATATATTGACAGACTTTACTGTCATGAGGTAACAAGTCCGCAGGCTTTCTCGGGAATGAGAGATCGTGGGTTAAAATGTTTCCGCCCGGAAAAGATTTTTTGCATGCCCGATCATAATATTCCTACATTAAATCAGGATAAAGAAATTGTTGATCCTATTTCACGTAATCAGGTTGCTGCATTAGATAAGAACGCAAAAGATTTTGGTCTGAACTATTTTGGAATAGGACACAAGAAAAATGGTATTATCCATGTAGTAGGTCCGGAAAATGGTTTGACTCTTCCTGGTATGACTATTGTTTGTGGAGATTCTCACACTTCTACTCACGGAGCCATGGGAGCTATTGCGTTTGGTATTGGTACATCGGAAGTTGAGATGGTAATGGCATCACAATGTGTTCTTCAGTCTCGTCCGAAAACAATGCGCATTGCTGTTGATGGAAAATTAGGTAAAGGGGTTACTGCTAAAGATATTGCTCTTTACATCATTGCCAAAATGACAACCGGTGGAGCTACGGGATATTTTGTGGAATATGCCGGAGAAGCAGTTAAGGATTTAACAATGGAAGGACGTCTTACACTTTGCAATCTTTCTATTGAAATGGGAGCTCGTGGTGGAATGATTGCTCCAGATGAAAAAACAATTGAATATATTAATGGTAGAGAATATGCTCCTAAAGGGGAAGCTTGGGATAAAGCTGTTGAATACTGGAAAACATTGAAGAGCGATTCAGATGCAGTATTCGATAAGGAGATTACTTTCAAGGCTGAAGATATTGAACCAATGATTACTTATGGAACAAATCCAGGTATGGGATTGGGCATTACTTCAAATATTCCAACTATTGAAAGTGTACCCGAAGCCGGACGAATTTCTTATGCTAAATCTTTAGAATATATGGGTTTCAAAGCCGGTGATTCAATGCTTGGCAAGAAGATTGATTATGTATTCCTAGGTAGCTGTACCAACGGACGTATTGAAGATTTTCGTGAATTCGCCTCTTTCGTTAAAGGAAAGAAGAAAGCTGCAAACGTGGTAGCTTGGTTAGTTCCAGGTTCATGGATTGTTGATCAGCAGATTCGTGAAGAAGGTCTTGATAAAATTTTAAACGAAGCAGGTTTCGAACTTCGTCAACCAGGCTGTTCGGCTTGTTTGGCAATGAACGAAGATAAAGTGCCTGCCGGTAAATACTCTGTATCTACATCAAATCGTAATTTTGAAGGACGTCAGGGACCAGGTTCCCGTACACTTTTAGCTAGTCCGCTTGTTGCGGCAGCTGCAGCAATTACCGGAGAAATAACCGATCCACGAGTATTAATGGCTTAAAAGTTGAATAACAATGAAAGAAAAATTTAATATAACTACCAGCACTTGTGTTCCACTTCCTCTTGAAAATGTGGACACTGACCAAATTATTCCTGCACGTTTCTTAAAAGCTACAACCAAAGAAGGTTTCGGAGATAATCTTTTCCGCGACTGGAGATATGATAAGCAAGGAAATCCGATTGAGACATTCGTTCTTAACAATCCAACTTATTCCGGAAAGATATTGGTTGCCGGAAAGAACTTTGGTTCGGGTTCAAGTCGCGAACATGCAGCATGGGCTATTGCAGGATATGGTTTCCGTATTGTTGTGAGCAGTTTCTTTGCAGATATCTTTAAGAATAATGCACTGAACAACTTTGTGCTTCCGGTTGTTGTTTCCGATAAATTCCTGGCAGAACTATTTGCTTCTATCAAAGAGGATGCAAAGACAGAGGTTGAAGTAGATCTTCCAAATCAAACTATTACCAATAAAGCTACAGGTAAAAGCGAACAATTCCAGATCAATACTTATAAAAAGCATTGCCTGATGAATGGTTTGGATGATATTGATTACTTGCTTAGCAACAAAGATAAAATTGAAGCTTGGGAAAACAAATGAAAATAGAGATATTAGACACAACGCTTCGTGATGGTGAACAAACGAGTGGGGTTTCTTTTGTAGCACAAGAGAAACTCATGATTGCTCGTTTATTGCTTGAAGAGCTTAAAGTGGATCGTATCGAGGTTGCTTCTGCCCGAGTCTCCGAAGGAGAGCTTGAATCGGTGAAGATGATTTCTGCCTGGGCTGCCCGGCGCGGACTTCTCGATCGTGTTGAAGTGCTGGGATTTGTCGACGGAATGGATTCTTTGAACTGGATAAGTAAAGCCGGTTGTAGAGTAATTAATTTACTTTGCAAAGGTTCATTGAAACATTGCACGCTGCAACTTAGAAAAATGCCGGAAGAACATATTGCCGATATAACCGAAGTAGTGCTTAATGCTGAAAAAATGGGAATCAGTGTTAATGTTTATCTGGAGGACTGGAGCAATGGAATGCAACATTCGCCCAAATATGTTACCCAACTAATGGATGCATTGATCAAACTTCCTATAAAACGCTTTATGTTACCAGATACGCTTGGTATTCTAAATCCTTTGCAGACATTGGAATATATGCGTAAGATGGTAAAGCGTTACCCTAATGTACATTTTGATTTTCATGCGCATAATGATTATGATCTTGCAGTTGCCAATGTATTGGCTGCGGTTATTTCAGGAGCAAAGGGACTTCATACCACGATAAACGGATTGGGAGAAAGAGCCGGTAATGCCCCACTTTCTAGTGTGCAGGCCATCTTGAAGGATCACTTTAATGCCGAAACTTCCATTGTGGAAGATCGGTTGAATGATATAAGCAGGATAGTTGAATCTTACTCTGGCATTGCCATTCCAGCTAATAAACCTATCATTGGTGAAAACGTATTTACTCAGGTGGCCGGCGTACATGCGGATGGCGATTCAAAGAGTAATCTCTATTATAATGATCTTTTGCCCGAACGTTTTGGACGTGTTCGTGAATATGCTTTGGGAAAAACTTCAGGAAAGGCTAATATTCGTAAGAATCTGGAATCGTTGGGATTGGAACTCGATGAAGAATCCATGAAGAAAGTAATGGAACGGATTATTGAACTGGGAGACCGAAAGGAATTGGTTACACAGGAAGATTTACCTTACATTATTTCTGATGTATTGAAACACAGCTCGGCAAACAGCAAAGTGAAGTTGCTCGACTATTTCCTTACTCTGACCAGTGGGCTTAAACCGGTGGCAACCTTGAAAATCTCCGTAAATGGAAAGGAATACGAGGAAACATCCTCGGGCGATGGTCAGTATGATGCATTTATGCGGGCTTTGCGTAAAGTTTATAAAAATACGTTGGGCCGGAAATTCCCAATGTTGATAAACTATGCCGTGAGTATTCCTCCGGGCGGACGAACAGATGCTTTTGTACAAACCATTATTACCTGGAAAAATGACGATAGGGTGTTCCGTACAAAAGGACTGGATGCCGACCAGACCGAGGCTGCTATTAAAGCCACAGTGAAAATGCTGAATATTATAGAAGAAGAATATTAATAATAAACTATATAAAAAAATGAAATTAAATATTGCAGTACTTCCCGGCGACGGAATCGGTCCCGAGGTTGTAGAACAAGCGTTGAATGCAACAATTGCCGTTTGCGAAAAGTTTAATCACGAATTAAGTTACAAACATGCTTTGGTAGGAGCATGCGCCATTGATGAAACAGGAAATCCTTATCCTGATGCTACTCATGAGCTTTGTATGCAGAGCGATGCTGTATTGTTCGGAGCTATTGGTGCGCCAAAATACGATAATGACCCAAGCGCGACCGTACGTCCGGAACAAGGTTTGCTTGCTATGCGTAAAAATCTGGGATTGTTTGCCAATATTCGTCCGGTAACTACTTTCCCTTCACTTGTTCATAAGTCACCACTTCGTGCCGACCTTATTGAAGGTGCCGATTTTATGTGCATCCGCGAATTAACTGGTGGACTTTACTTCGGCCGTCCTCAGGGAAGAAGCGAAGATGGAAACACCGCTTATGATACATGTGTTTACAGTCGTTACGAAATAGAACGTATTGTTCGTCTGGCATTTGAATATGCAATGCAACGCCGTAAGAAACTTACTGTTGTTGACAAAGCTAATATTCTAGCAACTTCTCGTTTGTGGCGCGAAGTTGCCCGTGAAATCTCTAAAGATTTCCCTGAAGTAGAGACAGAATACTTGTTTGTAGACAATGCAGCAATGCGTATGATTCAGTGGCCAAAGAGCTTCGATGTAATGGTTACTGAAAATATGTTCGGAGATATCCTTACCGACGAAGGTTCTGTAATTACAGGTTCAATGGGATTGCTTCCTTCTGCTTCAATTGGTGCTCACACTTCTGTGTTCGAACCTATTCACGGTTCTTATCCACAGGCAGCAGGCAAAAATATTGCTAATCCGCTTGCTACAATTCTTTCGGCAGCAATGATGTTGGAATATGCATTTGGTCTGAAAGAAGAAGCTGAATTAATCACCAAAGCCGTTGCAGCTTCAATGGATGCAGATGTTGTAACTGAAGATATTGCTGGCGAAGGTGTAAAACCGGCTTCAACTTCTGAAGTTGGGGACTGGATTGTAAATTATATCAAGGCTAATTAATAAAACTCCTTGAATAGATAATAAATCCTTGTACAAAAGATTGTTTTCTTTTGTACAGAACAATTAAATCTTTTGTACAGAAGAATGCATTCTTTTGTACAAGGATGCAAAAACATCTCTAGTAGGAATTAATAATCTCCCACAAAGAATCTGTTAAATTCTTGTGGGAGATTTATTTTTACACTATTTTTGTCGCGAATTTTCCCTATGAATAAAACTAACGACAAATGAAATTTAAATTCTTATCTTTTTTCCTTGCTGTATGCATGGTTAATGTTTCTGCTCAAGAGAAATCTGAATCTTTAAATATGGTGGTGTCTCACAGTAAGATATCTTATAATGTAAGTGCGGATAACGAATCGCAAACTACCAATCTTCTGGACATTCTTCAAAAATACCCGATGATAGCTGTAGATGGCTTAGGACAAATGACATTAAATGGTGAACCTGATTTTGGATTGTGCATTGACGGTAAATTCTTCTCTATACAATCATCTTTAACTACCGATATTCTTAAAAGCATTCCAGCCAAAACGGTAGATAAGGTTGAAATATTAACCAATCCTTCATCAGCTCTGATAGCGGAATGTTCGGGAGGAGTAATTAATATTGTGACAAAGAAGCAGACAATAAACGGAACAGATGTTTCCTTAGGTCTAAATGCTACAACCCTAGGTCTTTTAGGTGGCGATGCTTCCTTTAATACGAAGTATAAAGGGCTGACCTTGAACGGAACATATTCTTATGGCTTTGATAACTATAGCAAAAGTGCATTAACCACTGTAGCATATAATGGATTACTAACTAATGAAACAAAGATTCATCCTGAAAAGTTGCATGGTGCAAATGTGAATGCTTTTTATCAGCTAACCAAACGTGATGGTATAGGAGCTGCATTTAATTTGTTTAGTAACCCGGCAACGTTCCCTCTTGAATCTGTTTTGACGTATCCTCAGTCTGATTTTTATAGTAAAGATTCTTCTACTAAAGATATTACTAATTCTTATTATAATATATCGGCATACTATGCTCATTTATTTTCCCCAAATGGAACAAAACTTTCATTAACTTATTCTTTTAATAATCAGCCTATTAATTATAATTATACTAGATATAATATAATAAATAGTGATGGGCGGATATATGCTTATTCTTCATATACTATTAGAAAGTATAATCGAAAAAGACAAGATGTAATGCTCGATTTTGCATTGCCTTTTGCCCTACATCATGAAATTAGTATAGGAGGGAAATATAGTTGGCTAAAAAATAATTCCTCTTACGACAATTTAGAAACACTTAACTCTGAAAAACAATCATATAGTAATAATTATTTTAAAGTAAACTTCGAAAGGTGGTATACTTACCTTCAGTATCAGTTCCATAGTAATGGTTTTCAACTTACTGCAGCTTTACGCACAGAACTAAAACAATATTTATCATGGATAATCTATGATGAAAATATCATAAATATTCTTCCATCTTTGAATTTGTCGTATGCTTTTGATAAAAGTTCTACTATAAGAGCCGATTATCATTCTCACTTAGCTTCTTCTTTGTGGGTGAGTAACTCAAGTCTTGTATCTCCTATGTATGATCAACTAAATACTTCTTCATATAATGACGGCAGATCTCACTTCTTCCATTTAGGCTATAGTAAAATAGCTTCAAAATTTAATTTATTGCTGGATGCTAATTATATTTATGGTGGAGACAGAATTGGGAAAATAAAAAGATATATCCCTTCATCAACAAATACTACTGAAGTTACCTTTGCAGTATGGGAGCCGTTATGCTTTCAGAAAACATTATTATCAGCAACGGCTTCTTATCAATTCTCAAAAGCAATGAAACTTCAACTGGTTGCAACTGGTGGTTATTACGATGAGGGTTACATGGAATTTAACAAGAAACTAACAAAAACGGGCTTTGATGGTAGCTTGGTGGCAAGTAGTTGGTTTAACTTTTCTGATGGTTATATGCTGAATGTAAATGGAGGGTATTATTTCCCACGGAAGTCGGTTCCACTAGATAGTTATAATAACTACTTTTACCGGGTACGGGCATCAAAGAATTTCTTGAAAGATAAACTAACAGTGGCAATCTTTGCCAACGATTTTATAACAAGAAAGAAGGACGTGAAGCAACATGATATTAATGAAAATGATATAAAGCTTAAAACTACCGGAAGAGAATTCGGTCTGTCAATGGTCTATCATTTTTCTCTTCTGTAGAATTATGTGCAATAATTGCTATCACAACATACCTGTTCGGTTTCAAACTCCAAAGTAACGTGGCAAATTCCCGCGTCTTTGAGTCTCTCTTTTATTTGCAGCTTTAATTCCTCCATCATATCAAGATTGGATACAACAATATGGGCAGTCATAGCATTTTCCGTAGTGCTCAGTGCCCAGATGTGCATATGATGGATGCTTTTAACTTCGGCAATATCCGAAATGAGTTCCTTTATATCATTGCTGCTGATATTAACAGGAACACCATCCAATGAAAGACGAACACTTTCGTGAAGCAGGTTCCAGGTAGAAATTAGTATCACAATGGCTACAGTTATACCAATAATAGGGTCTATAACGTACCATCCAGTACCAGAAATAATCATTCCAGATGCTAATACCCCGACAGAAACCAACGCATCGGCAGCCATGTGCAGGTAAGCTCCTCTTACATTCAGATCTTTTTCTTTGTTTTTCATAAAGAGCATAGCTGTAAATGCATTGATAAACACACCGATTCCGGCTACCCAGGCAATAGCACTACCTTCTACCGGACGAGGATTTTTAATCTTTTCAAGACTTTCAATAAGGATTGCTCCAACGGCAATGAGCAAAATAACGGCATTTAGCAGTGAAACAAGTACAGTACTTTTCTTATATCCATAGGTATATTTAGGACTTGCTTTTACTCTGGCTAAACGGAATGCAAGCAAGGCAAGAAATAAACTGGCAACATCGCCCAGATTATGACCGGCATCAGAGAGCAAACCTAAGGAGTCATAGAAAAATCCGGCTCCAAACTCAATTAATACAAAAGAGAGATTCAATACTATGCCAATTATAAATGCTTTATTTAAAGATTCAATAGCATGGCTATGCTGATGTTCGTGATTATGAGCCATTTTATTATTCTTTTATATACAGGTTTAATAATTCAAAAATATGGATTATTTGTGTAACAACTATGCTTTGTGATAAGTTTTCTTACGTATATTTGCAGAAAATACCCATAAATAGGTACGGATATGACTAAGATAGCGAACAAACTCACAGACTTGATAGGCAATACTCCCCTGTTGAAACTGTCTGCTTATATGGAAAAATACAATTCCAGAGCGAATGTTCTTGGAAAACTGGAGTATTTTAATCCTGCGGGAAGTGTGAAAGATCGTACTGCTCTTTCAATGATTGAAGATGCAGAAGCGCGTGGGGTACTTAAACCGGGTGCTACAATTATAGAACCAACTAGTGGTAACACTGGTGTTGGTCTTGCAATGGTTGCTTCAGTAAAGAAGTACAAACTAATTCTTACTATGCCCGAAACTATGAGTATTGAACGCCGTAACTTATTGAAGGCTTACGGTGCAAAAATAGAATTAACGCCGGGTATTGAAGGAATGAAAGGGGCTATCTGTAAGGCAGAAGAACTGAAAGCCAGTATTCCTGGATCTTTTATTCCGCAGCAATTTGAAAACCCATCCAATACGGAAGTGCATAAACGTACAACTGCCGAAGAAATATGGAGAGATACCGATGGACAGGTGGCTGTATTTGTTGCCGGAGTGGGTACTGGCGGTACGGTGTGTGGCGTTGGCGAAACACTTAAAAAGTATAATCCTGATGTATATGTCGTTGCTGTTCAGCCGGCATCAGCTCCTATGCTCACAGAAGGAGAATGGAATCCTCATCGCATTCAGGGGATAGGTGCTAACTTTATTCCAAAGATTTATAATCCGGAAAATGTTGACGAGGTATTTTCGGTTCCCGATAATGAAGCTATCCGTGCAGGCCGTGAATTAGCCCAGACAGAAGGACTGCTGGTGGGAATATCTTCCGGAGCCGCTGCTTATGCTGCCAGAATGGTTGCTCAGCGCCCCGAATTTGCAGGAAAAATGGTTGTTGCTTTATTGCCCGATACTGGCGAACGCTACTTGTCTACAGAAGAGTTTGCTTTCGAAACTTATCCACTGGATTAATTAATAGATATATATTTAATGAAGAAAATTGTATTGTTGCTGTTAATGTGTTCGTTATTCCCAAGTATACATGCACAGAACTATAAAGAACTTTTTGAGAAGGCTAACCAATGTGAAAAAATGGATAGTCTTGTTCAGGCAGAAAAGTATTACCGGGAAGCGCTGAAGCTTGAGCCTACCAATGCACATAACTGCATGATTTTTGCAAACCTCGGACGGCTTCAATATAGAATGCATAAGATCGAAGATGCTCTGGAATCTTATAACTTTGCTTTAAATATGGCTCCGCTTACGGTTCCTATTCTGATGGATAGGGCATCTCTTTTATTTGAAATGGGACTTACCGACAGAGCTTATGTAGATTGCTGCACAGTATTGGATGTTAATAAAAACAATGCGAAGGCTTTATTCCTTCGTGCTTATCTGCAAGCCGGCAGACATAATTATAAGGAAGCAAAAGAAGATTATAAACGATTGTTGGAACTGGAACCGGAAAGCGTTTCCGGAAGATTAGGTCTGGCTATTCTTTATCAACAGGAACAAGATTTCAAGAATTCGCTTGAATTACTGAATAAATTAATTGTAGAATATCCAAATGATGCAGAGTTATACGTTATTCGTGCAGGTGTGGAGAAAGAAATATTTCAGTTGGATGTTGCTCTGATTGATCTTGATAAAGCAATAACTATGTCTCCTACATCAGCAAATGCATATATGTTGCGTGGCGAAATATTACTGGCACAGAAGAAAAAGGAAATGGCTCGGTCTAGCTTTGAAAAAGCAATCAATCTTGGAATTCCTCGTTCAGAACTGGTGCAACAGCTAAAAGAATCTAAATGAGCCTGCGCTCATTTAGATTCTTTTGTTAGTTTCTTAATCAGACCAACAAAATCTTTCCCGTATTTTTCTTTTTTAAATTCCCCGATTCCACTAATATTGCCAAACTCTTCTATTGTAGTGGGGCGTGAACTGCTTAATAAATGAAGTACTTTATCAGAAAGTACAATATATGCCGGAATAGCCTGTTCGTCTGCCAGTTTCTTTCTCAGCACGCGTAGCTCTTCAAATATAAATTCATCTTCATTGCTATAGTCAGGTTTCTCTGGTTTAATCTCTTTGACAGCTTTCTTTTTGCGACTCTTGGCTACAAACTCTTCACGTTTAATGATAACCAAGGTTGCTTTTTCTTTTCCAAAAAGAATATTACGTCCCATTTCAGTAATTCGGAGGTGATTATTCTCGTTGTATGCAATTTCAAAATATCCAAGTTGCAGCATTTGTAAAAGGTAGTCATGCCAATCTCTTGGAGGAATATCCCTGCCTGCACCAAAAGTTTTTAATTGATCGTATCCCTTTTCAATAACCTCGACATTGTTGAACCCTTTTAATATATCTACCAGGAGCGTTGTTCCTATCTGTTCATTGGTACGGGCAATGGCACTCAATGCTTTTTGAACAATGATTGTTCCGTCAAAGCGTTCGGGAGGATTCTTACAAACATCGCAGTTGCCGCAATCTTTATCTGTGGTTTCGCCAAAGTAGCTTAGCAAAATGCGGCGGCGGCAAATATTTGCTTCAGCATATTGCTGCATGCGGTTAAGCTTTTCAAGGTTTATACTCTGTTGCTTGCTTTCATTGGCGAATTTACTTAGTAAAATCAAATCGCTCAGAGAATAAAAAAGCATAGTGTCACTGTCCAAGCCATCTCTTCCCGCACGACCAATTTCCTGGTAGTAATTCTCAATGCTTTTAGGCATATTATAATGTATAACCCATCTTACATTCGATTTGTCAATACCCATCCCAAAAGCAATTGTGGCACAAACTACCTGTACCCTGTCGTTTATAAAGTCGTTTTGTGCTTTGTCTCTTTGTTCCGACGAAAGTCCCGCATGGTAAACAGCAGTTTCAATACCATTCTTCTGTAAGTTTAAAGCGACTTTTTCAGTAGTTTTTCTACTCAGGCAATAAACAATTCCACATTGATTTGGCCTTTTATCAATGAAATCAAGTATTGTCTTGTTCTTTTCTTTTTCCTGATAACCCCTTTTCACCGTAAGGCTAAGATTCGGGCGATCAAAAGAAGATATGAAAACTTTAGGATTCTTAAGTCTTAGCTGATGAAGAATATCTATTCTTGTAATTTTATCTGCCGTAGCAGTAAGAGCAATGATAGGAATTTTAGGGAACTTCTCTCTTAGAATACCCATTTGAGTATATTCTGGTCTGAAATCATGTCCCCATTGAGAAATACAATGTGCTTCATCTATTGCAAACAAAGAAATATTAATATCCCGGAGCAGATAATCTACTTCCGATAATAATTTCTCTGGAGAAACATATAATAACTTAATTTTGCCCATCAAGCATTCACGGCGCAAATTTGCGTTTTCCGATTCACTGTTATTGCTGTTCAAAGCTCCGGCAGTTACTCCATTAGCCTGAAGAGCTTCAACCTGGTCTTTCATTAAAGATATTAAAGGAGAAACAACAATAGCTGTTCCTTCCATTAATAATGCAGGAAGTTGGTAACAGATAGATTTACCTCCTCCTGTAGGCATTAAAACCAATGAATCGTTTTTGGTAAGTATATGATTTATAATATTTTCTTGTAAAGGGCGAAAAGAATCATAACCAAAATAGGTTTTAAGTGTATGAAGCATAGTTATTTAGTTCTCTTATTAAATTCATTAATGAGACAAAGGTAAGCTAAAAAGAATATATATAAGCTTTCGCTCTTAATTTATTACTAAGAAGACTTTGTTTTTTATAATAGTAGCCTTTATAGTAAAGTTCCATTTTCCTGTCACAGAATGAACTCTTATTTTTTTTAATTAAAAATGAATATAACTGAGATATACAATAGAAATATCAGATCTATTCTAAAATTCCCGAATATCCTAATAAAGACAACTGTTCATATATAAGACGTCTCAGAAAACTTTAAATATTCTTTTTTTAGAAGTTTTTATTTGTTTTTTGCCTTTTAAGTCGTATCTATTCCATATTTGAAGTCCGAATTAATAAGATTAATTAATAATGCTATTTTTCAATATTAGCTCTTTTACTATTCTCCTTTTTACTAAGTGAAAAACAGAGGTATTTTATGTTAAAAGTTCTTCAATACTTAAACGTGCTAATTAAATTACCTATAAATGGACAATGTTTTATGAAAAAAAAATACGAATTAGTTGCGTATATGAAATATTTGTCTGAAATTTGTAACAGAAATGTAAAGGATATAGATTATTTCTTTTATAAATAAAACCTAACCAGTTAATTCAATGAGTGATTTAAAAAAACAAGAGAGTGGAAGCCAGGCTACTGCTCCTGAAAATGCGCCTCGCAAGAAGCCTTACAATCTTAGAGAGAAAAAAGACAAGAAAGCAGCTTACAGATCTTTAATCAGACCTGAACTTGCTGATGAGTTGTACGACAAGATTCTGAATATTGTAGTAGTTCAGAAGAAGTACAGAGACCCTGATTATTCTGCTAAAGATTTGGCAAAAGAACTGAAAACCAATACTCGTTATCTTTCAGCTGTTGTCAATTCTCGTTTCGGAATGAATTATTCTTGCTTACTCAATGAGTACAGAGTTAAAGATGCTTTGCATATCTTAACAGACAAGAGATATGCTGATATGAATGTAGAAGAGATTAGTGCGATGGTAGGTTTCGCTAACCGCCAATCTTTCTATGCCGCTTTCTATAAGAATGTTGGTGAAACACCAAACGGATTCCGTAAGAAAAATTCAGAAAAGAAATAATTCTTTTAAGAATTGATTGTTTTTCTGTAGAAAAGGGATTACTCCAATTTTATTGGAGTATTCCCCTTTTCTTGTTTTTAAGACATTCATTAATTGAAACAACATAATATGAAAAGACAACTAATATTGATAACTATGATTGTATCATTCCTTTCGTCTTGTGGAAATCTAAAGAAAGCCACAGAGACTGATAACTTTGATTATACTGTAGAGAAATTTGCTGATTTGCAGATTCTTAGATATAAAGTTCACGGTTTTGATGAGCTTCCTTTAAAACAGAAAGAGCTAATCTATTATCTTTCTCAGGCTGCTCTTGAAGGACGTGATATATTGTTTGATCAGAATGGGAAATACAATCTGATTATCAGAAGGCTTCTGGAAGTTGCATATACAAATTATTCCGGTGACAAGAAAGATTCCAATTATGTGAATATGGAAACATATCTAAAAAGAGTATGGTTCTCTAATGGCATTCATCATCATTATGGTTGTGAAAAGTTTGTTCCCGGCTTTACCCCTGAATTCTTTAAAGGTGTTATTGAAAAGATTGATCCATCTAAATTACCTTTAGAAAAAGGACAAACAATCGTTCAGCTTTGCGATGAAATATTCCCTGTAATTTTTGATCCAAAAGTGATGCCTAAGCGTGTTAATCAGGCTGATGGAGAGGACTTGATATTAACTTCTGCCAGCAACTATTATGAAGGAGTAACTCAAGCTGAGGCTGAAGATTTTTATAATAAATTGAAAGATGCGAAAGATACTACACCTATTTCTTATGGACTAAATAGCCGCCTGGTAAAAGAGAACGGGAAAGTTTTTGAAAAAGTGTGGAAAGTTGGAGGTTTGTATTCTCCGGCATTGGAAAAGATTGTTTATTGGCTGAAAAAGGCTGAAGGTGTAACAGAAAATGATACACAAAAAGCTGTAATAACTAAACTTATAGAATACTATAATACTGGTGATCTGAAGAAATTTGATGAGTATTGCATTCAATGGGTGAAAGATTTGAATTCACATGTTGACTTTGTTAATGGTTTCACTGAAAATTATGGAGATCCGCTTGGAATGAAAGCCAGCTGGGAATCTCTTGTTAATTTCAAGGATGTGGAAGCTACCAAGAGAACAGAAACAATCAGTACCAATGCGCAGTGGTTCGAAGATCATTCTCCTGTAGATAATAAATTTAAGAAAGAAGAGGTTAAAGGTGTTTCTGCTAAAGTAATTACAGCAGCAATACTTGCCGGAGATTTATACCCGGCTACAGCAATTGGAATAAATCTTCCTAATGCAAACTGGATTCGTGCTCAGCATGGTTCTAAATCGGTGACTATTGGTAACCTGACAGATGCATATAATAAGGCTGCTCATGGAAATGGATTCTTCGAAGAATTTGCATATAGCAAAGCAGAAATTGAAATAAATGATAAGTATGCTGATATCACAAACGATCTTCATACTGATTTGCACGAATGTTTAGGTCATGGTTCCGGTAAATTGCTTCCGAGTACTGACCCAAACGCATTGAAAGCTTATGATTCAACAATCGAAGAGGCGCGTGCCGATTTATTTGGTTTGTATTATCTGCCAGATCAAAAAATGGTAGATTTAGGTATTATTCCTAGTGCAGATGCTTTCAAAGCAGAATACTATTCATTTATGATGAATGGTTTAATGACACAATTGGTTCGTATACAACTAGGAAACAATGTGGAAGAGGCTCACATGCGTAACCGTCAGCTGATAGCTCGCTGGGCATTTGAAAAGGGTGCTGCAGATAAAGTTGTTGAGTTGGTAAAGAAAGATGGCGAGACTTTTGTCCGCATCAACGATTATCAGAAACTTCGCGACTTGTTTGGACAGCTGTTGGCTGAAATTCAGAGAATAAAATCAGAAGGTGACTATGCTGCTGCCCGCAATTTGGTGGAAACTTATGCAGTAAAAGTTGATCCTGAGCTTCACAAAGAGATCTTATCACGCTACGAAAAGCTGAATCTGGCTCCTTATAAAGGATTCTTGAATCCTGTTTATGAGGTAACTACTGATAAAGATGGTAAGATTACCGACGTAAAGGTTTCTTATAATGAAGGCTATGCAGAACAGATGCTTCGTTATGGAAGAGAATATTCTTCATTACCTAATAGAAATGAATAATCATTGATGGATACTAAAGAAATAATAAAAGAAATAAAGACGCAACTCCGTTTATCGATGAACGGAGTTGCATCTCAAAGCATGCGTGAAAAAGGGCTAGCTTATAAAATTAACTTCGGAGTTGAACTTCCTCGCCTGAAAGAAATAGCCAAACAATATGATCAGAATCATGATCTGGCGCAGACTCTCTGGAAAGAGAACGTTCGTGAATCGAAGATTCTTGCCGGAATGTTACAGCCTATTGATACTTTCTTTCCTGAGATAGCAGATATCTGGGTAGAGGATATTCACAATTCTGAGATTGCCGAACTGACTTGTATGAGCTTGTTTCAGTATTTGCCTTATGCTCCGGCTAAATCTTTCCAATGGATGGCCGATGAAAGGGAATATGTGCAGGCATGTGGTTTTCTTCTTGTGGCACGTTTAGTTGGTAAAGGTGGTGAGATGAATGATAGGGCAGAAGAAGAGTTTTTCGATCAGGCTTTTGCTGCTTTATTCTCTTCGGCTTATTTTTCAAGAAAATCAGCAACGTTGGCATTGGTTAAGTATGGTCAACAAAGTAAGGCGCATGCTGAAAAAGTTTTGCAACTGCTTGCTAAAGAAGAAAATCCGAAAGATGAAAATGTGAAATTACTTCTCGAAAATATAAAGTTGGAGATAGAATATTTGCTTTAATCTTTTCTCTTTCCGCAAAAAAGGCTAACTTTGTTCGCGGTAAAAATTGCCCCATCATGGATAAACAAAACGTGAAAGAAACAGTAAAACAGATATTCACTGAATATCTTAATGCAAACGAACATCGGAAAACTCCCGAACGTTATGCAATTCTCGACACAATATATTCCATCGAGGGGCATTTTGGTATTGACATGCTGTATAGCAAAATGATGAATCAGGAAAACTTCCGCGTCAGTCGTGCCACTCTTTATAATACCATTATACTTCTGATTGATGCGAAACTGATTATTAAGCATCAATTTGGAAATTCTTCCCAGTACGAAAAATCATTTAATATTGAAACGCATCACCATCTTATCTGTACGGAATGTGGTAAGGTGTCCGAGTTTCAGAATGATACGCTCAAAAATGCAATTGCAAATACAAAGCTAACCAAGTTTCAAATGTCACATTATTCTTTATATATATATGGCATTTGCAGTAGGTGTGCCTGGGCGAAGAAGAGAAAAAAGCAAATAAATAATAAACTATAGAATAAATAAAATGAAAGTAGACGTTTTATTAGGATTGCAGTGGGGTGATGAAGGTAAAGGTAAGGTTGTTGATGTATTAACACCTAACTATGACGTGGTAGCTCGTTTTCAGGGCGGACCAAATGCTGGTCACACACTCGAATTCGAAGGACAGAAATATGTGCTTCGTTCTATTCCTTCCGGTATTTTTCAGGGAGATAAAGTAAATATCATTGGTAATGGTGTTGTATTAGATCCAGCTTTGTTTAAGGCTGAGGCTGAATCTTTGGAAGCTTCCGGTCATAACCTGAAAGAAAGACTTCACATTTCTAAAAAGGCACATCTTATTCTCCCTACTCACCGTATTCTGGATGCAGCCTATGAAGCAGCAAAAGGTGATGCTAAGGTAGGAACTACAGGTAAAGGTATCGGCCCTACTTATACTGATAAAATTAGTCGTAACGGTGTTCGTGTAGGTGATATACTTCATAATTTCGATACAATTTATTCTCAGGCTAAAGCTCGCCACGAAGCGATTCTTAAGAGCCTTAACTTTGAATACGATTTAACTCAGCTTGAAAAAGAATGGTTTGAAGGTATTGAATATCTGAAGCAATTCCATTTTGTTGATAGCGAACACGAGATAAATAATTTGCTTCGCGACGGAAAGAGTGTTCTTTGCGAAGGAGCACAGGGAACTATGCTTGATATTGACTTTGGTTCTTATCCTTTCGTTACTTCATCTAATACTGTTTGTGCAGGAGCTTGCACAGGTCTAGGTGTTGCGCCGAATAGAATAGGAGAGGTTTTCGGTATTTTCAAAGCATACTGCACACGTGTAGGTAGCGGTCCTTTCCCAACTGAATTGTTTGACGAAACAGGCGAAACTATTTGCCAGATTGGTCACGAATATGGTGCTGTAACTGGTCGTAAACGTCGTTGCGGATGGATTGACCTGGTTGCCTTGAAGTATTCTGTAATGATTAACGGCGTTACTAAGCTGATAATGATGAAGAGCGATGTACTCGATACTTTTGAAACTATTAAGGCTTGTGTGGCATATAAAGTGGATGGTGAGGAAATTGATTACTTCCCATATGATATTAACGAGAATGTAGAACCTGTATATGTTGAACTTCCTGCATGGCAGGTTGATATGACTAAGATGCAGAGCGAAGATGAATTCCCTGAAGAATTCAATGCTTATGTTTCATTCCTGGAAGAACAACTGGAAGTGCCTATTAAGATTGTATCTGTAGGACCGGACAGAGACCAGACTATTATTAGATATACTGAAGAATAGGACTAGATTCTCTTATAAAATAAGAAAGGCTGAAAACGATATTATATTGTTCTCAGCCTTTTTCTTTTTTATCTCGCACGAGTAATTTAATTATCTTACGCAATGCATTTCCACGCCTGCACAGTCGATATCGGCTCCCATGGGAGGATTCTGTTTGGATAGTTTCAGATCAATAGCTTCCACAGTTGAGAACTCGCGAAACAAGTGCGTAATAATTCTTTGGCTGACATGCTCTAATAGGAGAGAAGGGGTTTTCATTTCCGCCTTTACAACTTTGAATACGTCTGCATAGCTAATCGTATAGTTAAGGTCATCAGTTTCTGCTGCCTTGCTGAAATCCAACTTCAATCTCAGATCTACAATAAAAGTGTTGCCAACCAATGTTTCCTGAGCACCAACTCCATGCCTGGCGTAGAATTTTACGTTGCTGAGGAAGATATACATATCATTCGATTTCATTTTCTTATTCTGTTTCGTGATGTTATTGAATTCTTGTACAAAACATTGTATTCTTTTGTACAAAAGATTGCAATGTTCTGTACAAAAGAATTAATTCTTCTGTACAAGGAAATAATAATCTCCCGCCTTTAGTTGATGAATGATTAACTATGCTTTAAAAAGAGCTCCTTTTATCTTCTTAATTATCCATCAATTACAAAAGTAAGAGAATCTGCGAACATGACAATCGTTTTAATTGAAATAAAAAAAAGAGTGCCGCGTTCTGGACGGCACTCAACATCTAACTAACTCTCAAAACTTTTATTTTTTAGGATTTCTCCCTGTCAGAACTATCAATTCACGAATCTTTGTATTAATACTCTCGGCTTGCATCAAATCTTCAAGAGTTATATGCATACGGTAACGCCAATAGTGTTTAGGATTTGCGGGAATATTGATGCGTTCGGCTTCAATATTTGGGTTTCTCCACTCTTCACTCATCGACAACCAATCCTGGAAAGAAAGGATGCACAATATTGAGTTGGAGTAAAGATGCTGTTTAATAACCTCTTCACATATGTTGCCCGATGCTTTTTCGGGGGCAGCCCCATAATGGCCCAGTATATTGTTATAATACCTTTGTGTTTGCTGGAAATCTTCTTTCCACCAACCGCGCAGGGTCGACATATCGTGAGTAGAAATTGTGCAAACCGAACGGGAAGGATATTCATCTACCAGTCCAAATTCCAAAGATCTGCTTTTAGGCATTCGTTGTATTTCCAGACTCAGAATCTGCAGCTCGTTCATTACCCATGGCACGCAATCAGGAATCATACCCAGATCTTCACCGCAAACAAGCATCCTTGTGCTTTGTGTAAGCTGAGGCAGTTTCTTCATTGCCTGTTCCTGCCAGAAGTGGTTATGACGCTTGTAATAGTAATTATCGTACAGGTTATTAAATGCGGCTTTATCTTGCTCACTCAATGTCTGATAGATAAAATCGAACTGCACACCAATGCGCGGATGATACATGTCCTTTATCTTTCTGTCGCGAATAAAGAGCACATCGCTGATAAGAGCATATAAACCATCGCGGATCCAGATACTGTCTGCATCTGTTTTGTCTTTAAAGAATGCTTCCACTTTCTTTTGTGTATCGAATTCAGGACGCATCTCATAGATTTCCCACTGGTTGGTAGGACGGATAAATGTATCCTTTACATAGTTGGTATGCGGACCGAATATTTGTTGAAGGAAGCCTTCGTGTATATATGGTTTCAGGAACAAATCTTCGTTAAAATACAGGCCATAGCTTTCAATCTCTTCGCGAGACATTGGCAGAGAAGGAACAAACTGTCCTAATAAACCATGAACGGCATCTAATGGAATTTCCCAGATGCGGAAGAATCCAAGGATATGGTCAATGCGGTATGCATCGAAGTATTCAGACATTTTCTGGAATCTCTTCATCCACCAGCTATAACCATCTTCTTCCATAACCTCCCAGTCGTAAGTTGGGAATCCCCAGTTCTGGCCATTGGCCGAAAAGTCATCGGGTGGAGCACCGGCTTGACCGTTCAGATTGAAATAATGCGCATCTTTCCAAGCTTCCACACTATTTCTGCTGATACCGATAGGAATATCTCCTTTAAGCACCACTCCTTTTTCCCGGGCATAAGTGGAAGCTTCCAATAACTGAAGGTGCAGATGGTATTGTATATAGTAATAAATGGCAATCTCTTCGTATTCTTCTGAATCCGACTTGCAGATAGCAGAAATCTCTTCCTGATTAAAGGAAGAACATCTTGGCCATTCGCGGAAGTTTGGAGTCTTGTACTGATCGCGCAGATAACTGAACACAGCATAAGGTTGCAACCATTCCTGATTGTCTGATAAGAATTGTTTAAAAGCTTTCGATCTTAATACCTTTTTGCCTTCCTGTGCAAATATCAAACGGAAGTATTCCCATTTTCCCTGATTGACTGCTTCGTAATCTATAGTGGTTTTTGCATTCAGCTTATTTTGCTTTTCAGTGAAAAATGCCATCTTATCAGCATCTTTCAACTTGCCCATCTTAAACAAATCTACATACATTGGATGGAAAGCATAAATGGAGATACTGTTGTAAGGATAGGAATCTGTCCAGGTATGCGTCATTGTAGTGTCATTGATAGGCAAAATCTGAACAACTTTCTGATTTGTGCTGGCCGCCCAGTCAATCATTATTTTCAGATCACTGAAATCGCCTACTCCGAAACTATGCTTTGATTTCAGAGAGAAAACCGGAATAGCTACACCGGTACTTTTAAAAGCCGGTAAATCGAAATAGACATATCTGTCGGGCACATAAACTACTTCTCCAGTTCTTACCACAGGATCTGCCAAGTATCGGTTCGGATTATTTTCCCAGGCCTCTATCTTGTTCTCTTTTAAATTATATAAAACGAACTTGTATTCCAGCGGGAAAGTAATTTGGCTGGCATCAATCGTAACTTGCCACTCAGGGAAGTCTGCATCATTCATTATGCACACTTTATTAGCATCCCAATTTCCCAACATTGGTTGATTGCCGGAAATTGCTAAAGCGAAATTGCTGCTTATTCTTGGGGCGAAAGCTTTTATAACCAAAGCTTTCTGGAAACTCTTCTTAGGAGCTTCGTTTCGCTTACGGGCAAGCAGGCATTCCGTAAAAGCTGAGCTGTAAAAGGCTTGTTTTTCCGGTATGTTTCTCCATGAATCCAAACTGCGAAATACAATATTTCCGTTTAAATTAAGGTGGATTTTCCTAGGGAAAGAATCCCATTCTTTACGAACCGGCTTTCCGTCTTTATAGATGTAATATGTGTATTTAACAACCTCGTTGGCTGGATGCTGAATTTCTTTTGATAGACTCCAGCTAATTCCATCCACTGTTTGAAGAGGAACAGCTTGTTCTTCTTCCCAGCTTCCCAGTTCCGGGACAGAACCCAGTATCCTGACTTCCTCGCCCCAGTTTGTTCGGTATTCTATATGAAAAGATAAAATCATACTATTAGATTTATTATTATTCCAAAGTGTTGCAATTTTAATGAATTATTAAATAAACTAAATGTGCTTATGTCCGTTTGTAACTCAAAATCTTATGCAAACGTTTGAATTATTATGTTGCAAAGCCATGGATTCATCTTTTTTCTTAAGAATGAAGGTTCCTTTATATTATCTTTTAAGTAGACTCAATATTATGATATAATGTTTTGCCTAAACAACAAAACTGCCTAAAGATAACTCTTCAATCTCTTGTGAAAGAAGAATTTTCTTTAAGCAGTTTTGTTACTATTTTATGGTATTAACCCATAAAAAGATATTCTTTTAATTCATTATCCGCAACGAGAGCTTCCGCAAGATGTACAGATAAGGCATCCTTCCTGATAAATCAATGTTTCGTTTCCACAGTTTGGACATTTCTTTCCTCTTGCTTCTGTTCCGTCCTGAATGTATTTCTTAAGAGCACGTTCCACACCGTTTTTCCAAGTGTTAATGCTCTCATTGTCTAGCTGTAACTGACCAACAAGTTTGATAACCTGTACAATCGGCATTCTGTAGCGAAGCACTCCAGATATTAATTTAGCATAGTTCCAGTACTCTTTATTGAATTTTTCATTCAAACCTTCAATAGTAGTTTTGTATCCACGTTTGTTCTGGAATTGGAAATCGTATCTCTTTATTCCATGCTCGTCAACCGTTTTGATGATTCTTCCCATAGTAACTGTCTTAGGAAGAAGAATACCTTCTTCATCATCTTGCAAACCGGTAAAGATTTCATAAGGTCTTCCATCCAACAAGCCTACAAATGCAACCCATTTCTCTTTGTTGTTCTGGAATCTTACAACATCTGCTTCCAGAACTTTAGGACGAACCTCAACTACTGTAGGAGGCTGACATGGAGGAAGGTCATCTTTCTTATCTGATTTGGTAGAAAGCAGTACTCCTGAACGTGAACCGTCGCGATATACTGTACAGCCTTTGCATCCTGATTTCCATGCTTCAACATATAATTTGTTAACCAATTCCTCGTCAACGTCATTTGGCAAGTTAATGGTAACGCTTATTGAGTGGTCTACCCATTTTTGGATTCTTCCCTGCATCTTAACCTTCATCAACCAGTCTACATCATTAGAAGTAGCTTTGTAATAAGGAGATTTTTTAACCAACTCTTCAATTTCTTCCTGAGTATAATGTTTTGCAGCATCGTAACCGTTAGCTTCCATCCAATCTACAAATTTGTGGTGGAAAACAATATATTCTTCGAATGCATCGCCGGTTTCGTCAATGAAATCAACATGCGACTGTGCATCGTTCGGATTAACTTTTCTTCTTCTCTTATATACAGGTAAAAAGACTGGTTCAATACCGGAAGTTGTCTGAGTCATAAGACTGGTTGTTCCGGTAGGAGCAATAGTTAAGCAGGCAATATTTCTACGTCCGTACTTCTTCATGTCTTCGTAAAGAGCAGGATCAGCCTCTTTCAATCGGTTGATAAACGGATTGTTTTGTTCTCTTTCCCAATCATAGATTTCAAATGCTCCACGTTCTTTAGCCATTTGAACAGAAGAACTGTAAGCGTTGATGGCAATTGTTTTGTGTACTTCTTCAGAGAATGCGGTTGCGTCTTCTGTTCCATATATTAAACCTAGCGCAGCCAACATATCACCTTCGGCAGTAATACCTACGCCGGTACGTCTTCCTTGTCCGCTCTTCTTGTAAATCTTTTGCCAAAGCAATTTCTCTGCATGTTTTACTTCTGCATATTCCGGATCGGAATCAATTTTATCCATGATACGTTCAATCTTCTCAAGTTCAAGATCAATAATATCATCCATAATTCGCTGAGCAAGTGCTACATGCTTTTTGAATAAGTCGAAATCAAAATGTGCATCCTTAGTAAACGGATTAACTACATAAGAATAAAGATTGATAGCCAATAAACGGCATGAGTCGTAAGGACACAATGGGATTTCTCCACATGGGTTTGTAGATGTGGTTTTATATCCAAGGTCTGCATAACAGTCAGGAACAGATTCTTTGATAATGGTATCCCAGAATAAAACTCCCGGTTCGGCAGACTTCCATGCATTGTGCACAATCTTCTTCCAAAGAGAAGACGCATCAATCTCTTTAACAGTAGTAGGATTTTCTGAATCGATAGGATATTGTTGTTTGTAAATACCACCTTCGCTGGCAGCCTTCATAAAGTCATCATCCAGTTTTACCGAAACGTTTGCACCAGTAACTCTTCCTTCAGTCATCTTTGCATCTATAAACGCTTCCGAATCCGGATGTTTTATAGATACGCTCAACATCAACGCACCACGACGGCCATCCTGAGCAACTTCACGAGTAGAATTTGAATAACGCTCCATGAAAGGAACAATACCGGTTGAAGTCAATGCAGAATTCTTAACTGGTGATCCTTTTGGACGTATATGTGAAAGATCGTGACCTACACCACCTCTTCTTTTCATTAATTGAACCTGCTCTTCGTCAATCTTAATAATTGCTCCATAAGAGTCAGCTGCTCCATCAACTCCAATTACAAAACAATTGGATAAAGAAGCGACCTGGTAGTTGTTACCAATACCAGTCATTGGACTTCCTTGAGGAACAATATATTTAAAATGGTCTAACAGATTGAAAAGCTCCTGCGAACTAAGCGCATTAGGATACTTAGCTTCAACTCTGGCAATCTCATTAGCGATACGCCAATGCATATCGTCTGGCGACTTTTCATAAATATTTCCGAAAGAGTCTTTTACTGCATATTTGTTAATCCAAACCCTTGCAGCAAGCTCGTCGCCTTTGAAGTATTGTAAAGATGATTCAAAAGCTTCTTCATAAGAATAAGTGTTCTTCTCCACGATGTTTTCGAATTATATTGTTATTAATAAAAAAGTTAGTAGAGGTTTCTTATTAATAAAATAAATAGTATTGATTTTGGTTATGCAAATCTATGAATGTTTTTTGTTATATCAAAGTAAAATACAAAATAAAATATAAATTTAATATGTGTGTTTTTGAAAGTTATCCGTTTGGTTTGATTAAAACATTGATATATAAATATTTGTGTTTTTGGTTTTCGGAAAAAGTTATCCAAAAAATATATTTATATTCTTTTTATATGCATAATAACTTTTCAAAAATGGAAATTGCTTAATAATATAACTCTAATAAAACGGATAACAATATAGATTCTTTTATTATATTTGCAGAAAAAAGATATGATAGAGTCAGTAAAGAACAGAAGATCAATAAGAAAGTATAAACAACAAGATATTGATCCTAATTTGTTAAATGATTTGCTTTCTGAAGCTTCGCGTGTTTCTACTATCGGAAATATGCAGGTTTATAGCGTTGTGGTTACTCGCGATGCAGAAATGAAAGCAAAATTAGCTCCGGCTCATTTTAATCAGCCAATGGTAAAAGTGGCACCTGTAGTACTAACTTTCTGTGCCGATTTTAATAGATTTTCTAAATGGTGCGAATTGCGCAATGCTAAACCTGGGTATGCAAACTTCCTGTCTTTTATGAATGCTGCAACAGATGCATTGCTTTATACGCAGAACTTTTGTACACTTGCAGAGGAAGCAGGACTGGGTATCTGTTATCTGGGAACAGTAATTTATAATCCTCAGCAAATTATTGAAACTCTTCATTTACCAAATTTGGTTTTTCCGATTGCAACAATAACTCTTGGATATCCTGATGAGTGTCCTGTCCAACCGGATCGCCTGCCTATAGAGGCTATTGTACACGAGGAACGTTACAGTGATTATACAAGCGAGATGATTGATAAGCTATATGCTTATAAAGAATCATTGCCGGAAAATAAGCAATTTATTGCAGAAAATAATAAAGAAACATTAGCTCAGGTGTTTACTGATGTAAGATATAAAAAGAAAGATAATGAGTTTATGTCTGACAACTTCTTTAAGGCTCTTAAACAACAAGGTTTTATCGAGTAACTGAACTTGTGCTGACAGAAAAACAATGAGATTAATAAAAATAAAATGCATATATTATATTAAAAGTGTGCGAAATGGTGAGGGATGACTCTTTTTGTGAGGGATAAAGTGATGGATTGGTGAGGGATGATTTTTTATTTCTGTGTCTCAATGTGTTTATTATCAGTTTTTTATATTTATGATGGTGATGGAGTGATGGATTATACATTAAAAGAAAGTTGGAGGCGTTATTTTATGTCGAAAGGCGAGGATAGGCGTTAATAATAAACTTGCATGAGAAGGCTGAAAATCTGCGTTCGACAATCAAAAATAGAATAGATAATCTTAATAAATAAAACAATCCCCGAAAAAACTTATTAATACTTTTTCGGGGATTGTTCTTTTAAGTTGAGATGTCACTGTATAAAAAGATAAAAATAAGTCTTTGAGAATTGAATATTTGAAAATGCTCTCAAAAGAAATCAGAAAAATGAGCATAAAAAATGGGATTAATCCGATTTGGATAACCCCATATATTGCTTAATTATCAGTTATTTCTTTCTTAGTGAAGTTTCAATTTCTTCCACTTCTGCACGGAATGATTTGTCTACGTCAAATTGGCCTTTAACAATTTTGCAGGCATGTAATACTGTAGCGTGATCTCTACTACCAATTAACTGGCCAATTTTAGAGGATGATGAATCAGTATGTTTTTTAGCTAAGTACATTGCTAACTGGCGTACCTGTACAACTTCTCTTTTTCTCGATTTAGAATGAAGAGCTGAAGGTTCCACTTCAAAATGCTTGCAGACTTTCTCGATAATATCTTCAATAGTGATAACCTTAGTTTCACATTTCACGGCTTTACGTACAATCCTTTCTGCTAAATCAAGATCAATTTCTTTATTGTAGATTGTAGAATGAGCCATAATAGAGATAACAATACCTTCCAAATCGCGCACGCTTTCGTTTACGTTCTCTGCTATATATGTAATAACCTCTTCCGGAAACTTTAAGCCATCACGGTGAATCTTATTTTTTAAAATACCTTTTCTTAGTTCTACATTAGGCTTTTCCAGTTCTGCAGTTAATCCCCACTTGAAACGTGTCAGCAATCTTTCTTCCATTCCTTGTAAAAGAACAGGAGAACGGTCGGAAGTAAGTATTAACTGCTTTCCGTTTTGATGCAAATGGTTGAAGATATGGAAGAATGTATTCTGGGTTTTTGTAAGACTGGCAAATTCCTGAATATCATCGATGATTAATACATCAATACTTTGGTAGAAGTTAATGAAATCATTAATAGTATTGCTACGTACGGAATCCGTGTATTGTACCTGGAATAAGTGTGCAGATACATACAGCACTCTTTTATCGGGGAATATCTCTTTAATCCGTGTCCCTATTGCATTGATAAGGTGAGTTTTACCTACACCTGATGGACCGTAAACAAATAATGGATTGAATACAGTTTTTGCGGGACTTACGGCAACTGCCTCTCCGGCTGTTCTTGATAATTTATTGCTATAGCCTTCAATAAAGTTCTCAAAATTGTAGTTCGGATTCAGTTGCGGGTCAAGATCCAGAGGTGAAGGGGCTTTTAAAGTATTAGGCGCTTTGTTTCCATTGCGTATAATACTTCGTTGTGGAATTGCAGTAGAACGGTTCGTAGCTTCTAAATCTACCGAAGCTTTCGAACTGTTATCTACAATTACACGATACATCAGTTTAGTTCCTTCGCCAATTTCCTTATATAAGGTAGCACGAAGTAACTCTACAAACTTATCTTCCAGAAATTCATAAAAGAATTGAGAAGGTACTTGTACAGTCAGTGCATTATCCTCATACTTTAAGGGGACAATAGGGACAAACCAAGTGTTATATGTAGTTTCAGGAACATTGTCTCGAATCACACGGAGACAGCGGTTCCATAGACTTACATGATTGGATTCAATCATAAGGCTATTTATACAATTTATTAATTATAAGAAACTTCTACTATTGCAAATTTGGGAATCTTATTTGAGAAAAACAAATGTTATTTTATTCTTGTTTTTTTTATAAAATTAATAACTCGTTTAATTTCAACGTTTTATAGAGTTTATCTATCTAAAAGTCTGAAGTTTATACTTTTGCATATTTGCAATGCGTTGACAATTAGATAATTATAGATAAAAATCTATAGAATCTTATTTTGAATTATTTATTTTATCAAAATGTTTATACCTATCTATTAATGGAGCTGTTAATAGCTTTTCTTTTATATAAATAATCAGAGCACTATTTAGACAAAATCTATTTTATGCTTTTTGAAAAGTTTATTTTTTGCCAAAAATTGAGAAGTGTACATAACGTTTAGGATTACTTTTCAAGTCTTCTAATAATAGCGAAGCATTGGCGCCTGTATTAGATAAATTATTATAAAGTGAAGCATCATTAAGTAACAATCCTAATGAATTGTCTTTTCTGTTTAGCTTATCTGTTACCATCTTAACATTAGCCATAGTAGAATCAATCTTGTTAAATGTTGAAGCATAATTAATACTTCTCAGATCACCGCTGATTGCAACAAAATTATCGCCAATAGTATTTATCTTCTTCGTCATCTGTGGGACATCCTTCTTCATAATTGAACGAAGTTCTGTAGTAGCATCTGCAAGGTTATCGGCTGTTTTTCTGACAGACTTAAGAGTAGCCGGAATATTGGGGTCGGCTGCTATTTTATTTAGTGATGTCATGATAGAATCCAACTTAGGAAGCATTCTTTCAACCTGAGGCATGATAGTCTTGGTTACAGCTTCCATCAGACCATTATTAACGGTTCCCGGAATAGTATCACCAATTGCATAAGCTTCGTTTGGATTAACGGCCAGAATCAGATTCATCTTTACTGTACCAAGCATCTCTGTAGCAAGCTCTGCATGAGTTCCTTTGGGTATTCTCATATCTTTATCCAATTCAACTTCTACGGTAACATTGCCGGGACGATTATAATCGTAATAGATTTCTCTTACGATTCCGATACGGAAACCATCAGCAAATACAGGACTCGATTTCGCTAATCCCTGAATATCTTTGTATTTCACATAAAAGTAACTTGTAGGTTTGAACATATCAATGCCTTTGAGGTAATTAATGCCATATACAAGCATACATAGGCTGATAATTCCAGCAATTCCTATCTTAACCTCTTTAGTAAAGTATTTCATCTTGATTTATTTTTATTCTTATTTATTTCCTGTTCTTTTTAAATTCTGAAATTGCGGTATTTATATTCATTTTCTCACCATCCTTGAATGCGATGATAAAGGCATCTTTAAATTGACCGGCTATTTCCCTTTTCGTTTTAAGAACTTCATTGTAGTTTTCTGAAGCTCCGTATGTGTATTTATACATCCCATTTTCACAGAAATAGTCTACCGGAGTTAAATCTTTAAACCGTTTATCGGTTGTTTTAAGTTTTTGGCTCGAAGTTAGTATTTGTATTTTAAATACAATTCCGTTTTCTGTTGAATGATTGTTCTTTTTCTCCTCTTTTTTAGTAGTGATATTCTCTTTTTTTCTTTTTATAGCAGGAACCTCTTTGACTTTTTCGTTTGTTGAATCTGATTTCTCTGCGAGAGTTTGAGGGGCCGAATTCTTTTCTTGTGTTTTAACCTCGTTGTCTACCTGATATGTAACTCTTGCTTTTGACTTTCGGATGTCATGCTTTTGTTTGTATTGAAGGAAAGCATTGAAGATTGATCTGGCTAATGCATTTGCTCCCTCTTCAGAGTTTAGATATTGCTCTTCTTCAGGGTTTGAAATAAAACCAACTTCAGTAAGTACACTAGGCATAGCACTGGTTTTCAAAACAAGAAAAATATCCTGGTGAACTCCGCGGTCTGGCCGGCCAATACCTGATTTATATTGTCTCTGGATTAATGTAGCCAAGCCAACGCTTTGCTCCATGTGTTTATCCTGAATAAACTCGAACATGATATATGACTCCGATGAGTTTGGATCAAATCCGGCATATCTTTGCTTATAGTCATCTTCCAGAAGAATTACGGAGTTTTCACGTTTAGCAACTTCCAGATTTGCACTTGAACGGGAAAGTCCTAAAGAAAATGTTTCGGTACCTCTGGCTGATTTAGCCGGTGCGGAATTTGTATGAACTGAAATGAATAAATCGGCACCAGCATTATTAGCAATCTCTGTCCGCTGATTTAAAGGGATAAACACATCTGTTTTCCGGGTATAGATAACTTTTACGTCATCACAGTTTTGTTGTACTAGCTGACCAACTTTTGAAACGATGTTCAGATTAATATCCTTTTCGCGGGAAATATCACCAATTGCTCCGGGATCATGACCTCCGTGACCTGCATCAAGAACTAATACAAAATCCTTCCCGAGTGCCGGTAAACATCCAATTGTTGCAAACCAGATGCAAGTGATTGTGGTAAGGGTATAAATGATACTTTTTCTCATTTTTGCACAATAAAATACAAATGTAATGCATTTTTTCTGAAAACTCGTTATTTACATTCAAGTTTTGTCTTTTTTAAGCAGTTAGCTCCCCTTGATATCAGTTGTGCAGGAAATGAAGTTTTGGTAATGTTTAAAACTGAATAAATGATGCGAACGGCTACATTAATATATATAATAAGGTATATTAGTCAATTCTCCGTATTGTTATTTATTTAAGATCTACACTTAAATGAAATAAGGTGTAGACTTTATATTGTTTAAGTCTACACCTTATATATTTATACTCTACCTCTTTTAAAGAAGTATTCGGGTTTCATTATCTTAGTTATCGTGAATTATCTGAAGTTTATCCGGTAACTTACACCTACTTTTCCCCAGAATCCGGGTTGAGGTATATTTCCCAAATCATAATATTCACGATTCAACAGATTGTTTGCTTCGGCAAAAAGGGAATAGTTTTTTGCATTCCATGAAAGCTTTAGGTCGAGTAGGCAAAACGACGGATAAGGTATTTCGGCTGTAGGTTTCAGATCTACATACTTTGTATAACTTCCCTCGCGACTTTGCCAACGGAATGCCCAGCTTGCGTCTAATTTCTGCCAGATACGATGGTCTAATCTTGCCACAAATTTATGTTTCAGATAATCTAAAGCATAATTTGATTTATACACTTCGCCAATCTCTTTGGTTTGATTTATGTACGAATAGCTAATAGTTGCTTTCTTTAAATAGCTCGTATTACCAAATAACTCCCAAAAGTTTAAATTTGCAGAAGCTTCAATTCCCATATTATCTAGTTTGGTATGGTTAACCGTATGCCATTTGTCGTCGGCAGAAAACTTCACCCAATCTATCATGTTCTTTCCTTTTCGGTAATAACCGCACACGGATGCCTGAAATGCAGGTGACGAATATTTCGATCCAACTTCGAACGCCTGAGTTTCTTCCGGCTTCAGGTTTGGATTTCCCTGATTCGTTTTACTTTCATAATAGAGATCGGTAAAGGTAGGCATGCGCAATGCCATGTTCCATGAGGTGTAAAACTTCACTTTATCGGTCAAACGATAAGATGCATCTACTCCCGGATAATATCGGAACTTATTATCAAGTCCGGTATTCATGGTTGCCATTAACCCAACAGACAAGGTGAAACGGGGTAATAAGATATCATGTTCTAAAAAGTAACTGATACTAGAACGGTTATCTTTTTTGGTGAAATAATGATCGCCTTCTCCAGGAACCTTAATTGGTTCGTCCATCAGTTTACCCAGAACATTACTTAGCACGCCTTCGTTGCGGAACTCAGTGCCGAAGGCTGTTTTTCCTATTACGGAATTAAAGTAAGCATTCAGATTAGTTCCATAAACATCCGTCTGATGATAATTATGGCCGGTGTACCACGAAGCAGGCTTATCCCGGAACAGTTCGAAGCGATCGTGCCCACGATTCCAGTAAATAATAGGAGTGAAGTGAAGCTTTCCTTTCGTTTCGGCCTGAACGGAGACAAAATACTTGCGCATGTGTTCATACTGATTAGGGTAAGCAGCAGAGTAAAAAGTGTTTGCCCCATACCCTTTGTCGCTTATTCCCGTTTGCCAGCGTACATTGACCTCTTCACCGGAATACTCTCCCTGATAGAAAGCGCGCGAAGCACTGAAGTCGCTGTTGGCAATATATCCGTCCGAACGACTATATCCGGTAGAAAGCTGATTGCTTAATTTCCCTTTCGAGAAGTTTCCACGAACACCTCCGTTGAATAAACCATACTGACCTGTTGATAAGTTGATGGCTGCATGGCTTTGCTTGTCACTTCTGGTTACAATATTGATAGCTCCGGTAAAAGCGGAAGTGCCGTATACTCTTGCGGCCGGGCCTTCAAGAATCTCTATACGTTCAATATCGTTCATGTCTACAGGAAAGTCGGCTGTGTTGTGGCCGGTTTGGGGACTATTGATGTTTGCCCCGTTGAGAAGAATGGTGATTTGGTCGAAAGTACCTCCTCGGATGCTGATGTCACTCTGGATACCCAGATCTCCCCGCTGGCGGACATCTACGCCTGCGGCATACTCTAACAGATCATTAATACTTTGTACCGCCGCCGCTTGAATATCCTCGCGCGAAAGTACAGTAACAATTCTCGCCGCTTCGCCTAAGGTGAGCGGTACACGGCTGCCGGTCACTTCAACCTCGTCGAGCTTGTATTCTTTAATTTGTTTAGAAGTCTCAGATTGAGCCGAAACGCAATCTATATTGGCAAAGGCAAGTGTTGTTACTGCCAGAACGCCAATATTGACTTCCTTCTTCAAACTACAGAACACAGCATACGACTTGTGATTGAACTGCTTCCATCGTGCAGCATGTCGTGTCGTTAACTTGTTTTCTTTCATTTAAAATAAAATTAAAATAAAAAATCGCGGCAAAGGTAGCATATTTATTTATTTAGCCGTTACTTTGCATCTCGAATTATAAAGAAGACAATCATGTTGAAGTTCCTAAAGAATTGGGCATTGCCTATAGCCATGCTTGTTGGTGCGCTTGGATATCAGTTCTTTTCCTTATTGGCCCCACTCTCTCCTGCACTTATTTTTGTAATGCTTGTTTTTACATTTATTAAGGTTTCTCCTCGTGAACTGAGATTTGAAAGGCTTCATTTCTGGCTTATTCTGATTCAATTAATAGGAAGTATATTAATTTATGTCTCTATTGCAGCTTTCAATCCGGTTGTTGGCGAAGGAGCTATGATTTGTATGCTTGCACCGACTGCAACGTCGGCAGCAGTTATTACCGGTATGCTGGGAGGAAGTGTTTCCAGCCTCACTGCCTACACGTTATTATCCAATGTTGTTGTTGCAATGACGGCTCCGGTAATATTCTCGTTAATGGGAACCAATAGTTCACTTCCTTTTTTTACATCCTTTTTCTTTATATGTAAGCAAGTGATGCCGTTGCTGATACTTCCATTTATTCTAGCCTGGATTATTCAGTCAAAACTTCCCGGAATATATAGCAAAATGCTAAGTATGCCTATGGCTTCTTTTTATCTTTGGACTGTTGCCCTGGCAGTAGCTGTAGGAAAAACTGTTGCATTTCTGGTTAATCAGGAAAATCCTAATTTTACAAACGAAATATTGATTGCTGTTTCTGCACTTGTTGTTTGTTGTTTGCAGTTTTTTATTGGAAAGAATATTGGCGGGCATTATAAAAACCGTACTTCTGGTGGGCAGGCTCTTGGACAGAAAAATACAATTCTTGCAATTTGGATGGCACAAGTATACCTTGGTCCGGTGGCTTCAGTAGGTCCGGCTTCTTATATTTTGTGGCAAAACACAATTAACTCATGGCAGCTTTGGAAAAAGAGAAAAAAAGATGAAGCGGCTTTGAATAGTAAATAATAAAGCCGCTTTGCGAGGTTAATACCCGATGGTAAAACGTTCAAAGTGATGTTTTGGATTCTCTAGCTCATCAATCATTGCTAAAGCATAGTCTTCTACAGAAATGTAACTTTCACCCTTATTATCAGTAATCAAATCATCTTTTCCAAGATGGAATTTTCCAGTCCGTTTTCCGGGAGCAATGTTTGCAGCGGGAGAGAAGAATACCCAGTCTATCTCTTTTTCGTTTTCCTGAAGCGTGTACAGAACTTGAGCCAATGCCTTTACCTCCGGCAATATTGTTTCTTCAATAACACCCATATCTAAAAGGCGCACACCCTTAATAAACAAACTTCCGGCCCCACCCACTATTTGTAATCTTTTTATTCCTGCTTTTTTACAGCCTTCAAGAATAGCCGAATATGCTTTTAAGGTGTCAGTGTGTAGCTCTGGGTTTGTCCATCCCGGATTATAAGCGCTAATTACAGCATCCATACCTTTTACAAGTTCTTCCACAGTTGCGGCATCTCTTGCATCTCCTCCTTTTACGGTGAGATTAGGGTGAGTTAATTTTATTTTCTCCGGATTACGAACAATTGCTGTTACTTTGTGTCCTCTGTTTAAAGCTTCTTTTAGTAAGGCAGAACCTACAAATCCACTAGCTCCTATTAATGCTATATTTTTCATATTCATAAAGCTTTTAAAGTACATTACTTTATAGATAACAATATTAGCGAAAAACTGTTTACTCTTGTGAAGTCTAATTCTTTATGAATAAATAAACAGTGATGAAAATGTTCTCATCAC
Source organism: uncultured Bacteroides sp. (assembly GCF_963675905.1). Taxonomy (NCBI): domain Bacteria; kingdom Pseudomonadati; phylum Bacteroidota; class Bacteroidia; order Bacteroidales; family Bacteroidaceae; genus Bacteroides; species uncultured Bacteroides sp. The sequence goes on from NZ_OY780936.1 coordinate 4,046,583, forward strand.
TGTTCCTGTATTACTATTTCCGTTAATTGATATTATTCAGCATAGAGCAAATACTTAGCACGCATCTTTTTGTATTTGGCTAATCCTTTTTGCCATCCAGCTCTTATTTCAGTTTCGCTTTTCCCTTCAATAATCTCTTTTCTTACAGATGAATCTCCTATTAACTGGTCAAACCAACGAGGGCGGGTAAAAAAGTCAGCACCTTGACCTGATAGTTTATAAAACTGTAATATATACTTGAGTGAAAATCCTTTTGGAGCCTGGACTTTTCTAAGATCTAAGCCATAGCAAAGCTGATCTTTGTGCATAGGATTCTTTTCAAAACCAGGAAGACTCTTTGGGGTAAAAGTAAATTCTCCATATTTTTTATCCGGAGCACCCAGTACTTCAAAAGGAAAGTAAGTTCCACGTCCTACACTTATATCTGTTGCCTCGAAAAGACAAAGAGAAGGATATAAGCTAATAGCATGATCGTTTGCAAGATTAGGAGAAGGCTTTACTGGTAATGAGTATGGTTGCCCGTGCTTCCAGTTTTTTATCTTGATAACAGTTAGCAAACATTTCTTTTTCCCTTCCAACCATCCTTCACCATTAATCATTTGTGCAAGTTCTCCAACTGTACATCCGTGAAGCAGTGGAATAAGGTGCATTCCCACAAAAGATTGTAAGCCCGATTTCATGATCGGTCCGTCAATATAGTCACATGGATTAGGACGGTCAGTGATAATTAATTTTTTTCCGTTTTCGGCACATGCTTCCATTACATAGTGCATGGTGCTAATGTAAGTATAGAATCGTGCTCCTACATCTTGAATATCAAAAAGCACAACGTCTACGTCGGCCATCTGTTCGGAGGTTGGTTTTCTGTTTTTTCCATACAGAGAAATAATCTGTATACCCGTCTTACTATCTTTTCCATCCTTTACTTTCTCACCAGCATCGGCATTTCCCCGAAAGCCATGCTCTGGAGCAAAGACTTTTTTGATATTAATTCCGCAAGCAATCAGGGTATCCAAAAGGTGAGTCCCTTTTTTGTTTACCATAGAAGTATGATTAACTACCAATGCTACCCGTTTGTTTTTGAGCATTGGTAAAAGTTTATCCATCTGCTCTGCCCCAACCTTAACCTCCTTTGAAGAAGTTGAAACCGATTCAGCTGGTTTTAAAGAACTTCTCTCACTTGATGCATTGATGCAGTTTGCCATGCAAAGAAGCAACAGCACTGCAAGGCTCTGAAATAGTCTTTGTTTTATCATAATATTAGGGTTTATTCATAGAAAAAGGTTATCTCTTAACTATGACATTATTATATGGATAAGGTATTTCGATGTTTTCTTTGTCAAAACGTTCTTTAATTGATTTTAGCAAGTCACATTTTAAAACGAAAGCATTTCCTGCATTTTCCGCCCAAGCCCATGCCTTAAGTGTGATAGCCGAATCGCCAAGCGCAATTACACGAATAACAACTTGTGGTGTGTTGCCCTGTTTTTCCTCTGGAGTGCGGCGGTCAATCAACAATGGGTGGTGCATTATTTCATCTCTCATTACATCGATTGCCTTGTCAAGGTTGGTATCATAAGATACTCCTACTTCAATAAAGCTGCAGGTATCTTGTTCTCCGATAGTAGAATTAACAATTGTACTGGAGTTGATTTTACTGTTGGGGATAATAATCATTCTATTGTCCAGACTCTTTATAATAGTATGACGAAGAGTGATTTCGGCTACAGTTCCGTTTACTACACTGTCAATCATAATTGAATCACCAATTCGGAATGGTTTTCCAAAGACAATAAACAATCCACTGACAAAATTCGATAAAGCCTCTTGTGAAGCAAAACCAACTGCCATTGCCATGATTCCGGCACCGGCAAGAATAGAACTACTTACTTTCTCCATCCCCGGAATCAAAGATAGGAAGATTGCCATACCTATGATATAAAGAGTATAAACAAGCAGTCGTTGTATAAAGCTTGAAGTGGTTTGATCCAGAATTGCAAGTTTTTTCCTCTTCTGCGAACGTCTGAATAGATATTTGGTAAAAGAAACCGCAACTTGTGTTATCCCATAGATCAGCAAAGCTTTAATAAAAAAAGAAATCAATTTCTCAATGCTGATATTTAAAATAGTATTGTTTAAAAACTCGTGTACATTCATGTTTGTTACGCTTAAATTTAGTAATATTGCACAAAATTATTTATTTCAATTGAATAAACAAGTATTAAGGTGATAATGAATCCAATAGAAATTATTAATAAATATTATAGTCCAGGAAGGCAGCTTGATATTTTATTGACTCATAGCCGATCGGTTGCTGATAAGGCTTTACAGATAGCAAATCGTCATCCCGAACTTAATCTTGATAAGACGTTCTTAGAGGAGGCTGCAATGATACATGACATTGGAATCTTTCTGACAAATGCGCATGGCATAGACTGCGTTGGTAAAGAACCATATATTTGTCATGGTTATCTGGGTGCAGATTTAATAAGAAAGGAAGGATATCCCCGTCATGCCCTCGTGTGTGAACGTCATACCGGAGCCGGAATTACAGCGCTTGATATAGTGAAAAATGAATTACCACTTCCACATCGTGATTTGTTACCTGTTTCTATGGAAGAACAAGTAATTTGTTTCGCCGATAAGTTTTTTTCCAAAACTCATCTTGATCAGGAAAAAAGTGTGGAGGCTGCCCGAAAAACAATAGCCAAATTTGGAATCGAAGGACTAAAACGCTTTGATGAATGGTGCAATCTTTTTCTTTAATCCTAAAAAAAAAATTAAATAAACTGAAAGCAGTTAATATTTGGTAGAGAATGCTTACTTTTGCCCATTAAAGCGTAAATGCATAATTGATGACGTCATTAAAAGCTAAAACATATATAATTCCGCTCTTGTTTGTTGCTGTTACTCTTTCGCTATCTGATGGAGTGCATGCTCAGAAAGGAAAGAAGAAAGAGTTGTCTTCTGATACAATTAAAGCAGATTCTTTGGCTCAGGATACTTTAAAGTCAAAAAAGAGAAAGCAGGAATTAAATGCTCCTGTTACTTATGAAGCTTCTGATTCCATAGTTTTTACACAAGGAGGTTTTGCTCACCTTTATGGAAAAGGAAAGGTGAATTATGAAAAGATAGAACTTGAGTCAGAGATAATTACCATGAACATGGATAGTAGTACTGTCTATGCCAGAGGTAAAGTCGACTCTTTGGGAGCAGTAACTGGTGCACCGGTCTTTAAAGATGGAGAAACACCATACGAATCAAAATCTATCAATTATAACTTTAAAAGCAAACGAGGTTATATAAAAAATGTGGTAACACAACAAGGTGAAGGATATGTAACCAGTTACAATGCAAAGAAAAGTTCAGGTGATGATCTTTTTATGGAAGATGGGAAATATACTACTTGTGATAATCATGAACATCCACACTTCTATTTACAACTAACACGCGCAAAAGTAAAACCTAAGAAGAATGTAGTCTTCGGACCGGCATATATGGTTGTAGAAGATGTTCCTTTGCCAATAGCAATACCTTTTGGTTTCTTCCCGTTTAGTAGCAGTTATTCTTCAGGTTTTATTATGCCTACTTACGGTGATGAGCTGAACCGAGGCTTTTATCTCCGTGATGGTGGATATTACTTTGCTATCAGCGATTATATGGACCTGAAACTTACAGGTGAGATATTCACTAAAGGTTCATGGGGACTTGGTACTGCAACAAACTACAATAAGAGATATAGATATTCTGGATCTTTAAGTGCAAATTATCAGGTAACCAAAACCGGAGAGAAGAATGTAGATTATTCTGAATCAAAGGACTTTAAACTAAACTGGTCTCATCGACAAGATGCTAAGGCAAGCCCAAATAGTTCTTTCTCGGCAAGCGTTAACTTTGCGACAAGTAGTTATGAGAAGACTAATTTAGGAAGTTATTATGATCCTTCTTTATATTCTCAGAACACGAAGACTTCGAGTGTTAGTTATACACGTAACTTCCCAGATCAGAATCTGACATTGTCGAGCACATTTAATATTGCACAGCGTACTAAGGACTCAACATTAGCCGTAACGTTACCGGATTTAAACATCTCTTTAAGCCGCATTTTTCCTTTTAAACGTAAAAAGGCAGTTGGTGCAGAACGGTGGTACGAGAAAATATCAATGAGTTATACCGGTCAGTTAAAGAATAGTATTACTACAAAGGAAGATAGATTCTTTAAATCAAGTTTAGTGAAAGACTGGGAAAATGCAATGAATCATTCTATCCCAATCAGTGCAACTTTTACCTTATTTAAATATGTAAATGTAACCCCTTCTTTTAATTATACCGAACGCTGGTATACTAATAAGATAAACCAATCTTGGGATGACAATAGTCAGGCGGTTAAAAACGATACTACTTACGGATTTAATCGTATCTATAATTATAATATGAGCCTTGGCTTAAGCACTAAACTCTATGGTTTCTATACACCAATGAAGGCTATCTTTGGGGATAAGATTCAAACGATTCGTCACGTGATAACTCCAACTGTTAGTCTTAGTGCTCAACCTGATTTCGGAGCAAAAAGATATGGATACTGGGACTCTTATACATATATTGATGCTTATGGTGATGAGAAAATTGTAGATTACTCTCCTTATGCAAGTGGACTTTTTGGGGTTCCGGGTAAAGGTAGACAGGGCAATGTTAGCTTTGATGTTTCCAATAATGTGGAAATGAAAATCAAATCAGGTAATGATTCAATACGAAAAGTTAGTTTGATTGATGAATTAGGTGGTAGTATTTCATATAATATGGCTGCAAAGACAAAACAGTGGAGTGATTTATCCATGCGTTTGCGTTTAAAAATTACTAAGAGTTATACATTTAATTTCAATACTTCATTTGCTACTTATGCATATCAGTTTGATAAAAACGGTAATGTTTATGTAGGTGATAAAACAGAATGGTCTTATGGTCGTTTCGGACGGTTCCAAGGATCGGGTTCATCTTTCTCATATACTTTTGATAATAGCACTTGGAAAAAGTGGTTTGGGAAAAAAGAGGAGAAAAAGGAAGGAACTAGTAATCCTGAAGGAGAAAAACCAAAGGAAGAAGCTAAAACAGATGGAGAGACAGAAAAGAAAGAGAAAAAAGCTGAAGTAAATCAAGATGGATATCTTCCATTTAAAATGCCTTGGTCATTCTCTCTTGCATATTCATTTAATTTCAGAGAAAATACAGCTGCTAAGATTAATGAAAAAACAATGCGTTATCCGTTTAAGCTGACTCATACGTTAAGTGGTTCTGGAAATATTAAGATCTCTGATAAATGGAATTTCTCTTTCCAAGGTTCATATGACTTTGATGCAAAACAGATTGCACAGACAACTTGTAATATATCTCGTGACTTGCACTGTTGGAGTATGACTTGTAGCTTATCGCCTTTTGGTAAATATCGTTCTTACAATTTCTCAATACGTGCTAATTCAAGCATGCTGCAAGATTTGAAATGGGAACAACGAAGCAGTGCCTCTTCAAATATTAAGTGGTATTAATACTGATATAAATAAAAAAGAAGACCAACAATTTGTGTGAAAAATTGTTGGTCTTCTTTTTATCTATATATTGGATATTGGTTCAATAGTAAGGCTATTACCAATTTATTGGTTCAATTCCATGTTCTAGCAGATATTTGTTAGTCTTGCTAAAATGTCCATTCCCGAAGAATCCCCGATAAGCAGATAGGGGAGAAGGATGAGCTGATGAAAGTACAAGATGTTTATTCCTATCAATCATAGCGCCTTTCTTTTGTGCATAAGAACCCCAAAGAATAAAGACCAGATGTTCTCGCTCATCTGCTAAATGACGAATCGCAGCATCAGTAAATGTTTCCCATCCTTTGTTTTGATGCGAACCCGCCTGATGTGCTCTTACTGTAAGAGTTGCGTTCATTAGCAGCACTCCTTGTTCAGTCCATCGGGTAAGGTTACCACTTGTAGGAGCAGGAGTACCTAAATCGCTTGCTATTTCCTTAAAAATATTCTGCAATGAAGGAGGAAAAGGAACCCCATCGTTTACAGAAAAGCATAAACCATGAGCCTGTCCTGGTTCATGATATGGATCCTGTCCGATAATCACTACTTTAACTTTATCAAACGCGCAGCTATTAAATGCATTAAATATTAGTTTACCCGGAGGATAAACAGTATAACGTGCATACTCGTCACGTACAAAACTAGTAAGCCGACTAAAGTAGTCGGCTTCAAATTCTGGTGCAAGATGTTTCTTCCAGCTATCTTCAATCTGAACGTTCATTCGTAATTAGATTAAAGGCATATTCAACTCTTCGCATTCCTTTCTCATATCTGCAGGCCAGATACTTGCCTGGATTTCTCCGATATGAGCTTTACGTAAGTAGAACATACAAAGACGTGATTGTCCTATGCCACCGCCAATACTTAATGGAAGAGTTCCTTCTAGCAATCTTTTGTGGAAATAAAGATCTTTACGTCCTTCATTGCCGCTTTCTTTTAATTGTCTAAGCAAAGCCTCTTTATCAACACGGATTCCCATAGAAGATAGTTCAACAGCACGGTCTAAAGTATAGTTCCATACCAGAAGGTCGCCATTTAATCCTGGTAAACCGTCAATGCCTGGTGTAGAATAATCATCATAATCCGGTGCACGTAGATCGTGTTCTATTCCATCACCAAGTTTACAACCAATACCAAAGATAAATACTGCACCATGTTCTTTGGTAATAGCGTTTTCTCGGCCTTTAGGATCTAAATCCGGATAAAGTTGGCGTAGCTCTTCAGAGTGGATAAAGAATAACTTTTCTGGCAAACATGGTCTGATTTGTGGATACGTTTCAAAAACCATGTATTCTGTCCGAATCATTGCGGCATAGATACGTTCTACAATCTCTTTTAAGAAGTCAATAGTACGGTCTTCACGAGTAATAACTCGCTCCCAGTCCCACTGATCTACATATAGCGAGTGTAAATTTCCAAGTTCTTCGTCAGAACGAATAGCGTTCATATCTGTATAAATACCATATCCTGGTTCTATACCATAATCTGCCAAAGTCATTCTTTTCCATTTTGCGAGAGAATGTACAACTTCGGCTTCTTTATCTCCCAATTCTTTGATAGGGAAGGATACAGGGCGCTCTACTCCGTTCAAGTCGTCGTTAATTCCCATTCCTTTCAATACAAATAAAGGAGCTGTTACACGACGAAGGCGTAATTCTGACGATAAGTTTTGTTGGAAGAACTCTTTAATCTGTTTTATTCCAAGCTCGGTTTGTTGCAAATCGAGTAATGGTTGGTAGTTTTCTGGTTTTATAAGATAGCTCATAGGTCGTTTATTTCTAAATAATAGTCGGCAAATATACATAATATTTATATATTTGCTATTATTTATTGATATAATATTAGCAAAATGTATGTTTAATTAGCAATACCTATTTCAAAATAATAGTTGTTGTTCATTTTTTCCATTGTATTGTTTTTCAATAGATTGATAAACTCAACTTATATATAGATCTTTCTTATATTCTCTAAATTAGCAAATTAACTGAAAAATTGATAGATAATGTATTTTCCTGGAATAAGCAGTATTATCATTAAAGTGGGTTTTGAAAGGATTTTAGAAAAAATATTAGGAAACACACAACTATTTTTGTACTTTTGCCCGCGTAATAAGGTTCCGTAGCTTAGTGAATAGAGCGTCAGATTCCGGTTCTGAAGGTCGTGGGTTTGAATCCCACCGGGATCACTTATCAAATAAATGGGGTTGTCCAGTTTGGATAACCCCATTTATTTTCTTTATTTTTTGAATTATTTCGGTTTAGTATAAAAACTTGTGTGATAACTGTTAATTCTTCAGCTTTGAACAATGAATATTTATTTGTGCATCCGGGTGGATGTCTCCGTTAGTAATCTTTCTAAAGTCATCCCTCACTCCCTCACCAGGTCTATTCAATAGGTTATAAATCAGTCGTATATTTAGTGATGGTAGCATTTTAAACCCTCACTTTACCCTCACAAAAAGTGCCTACCCTCACCTTTTCGATACCTTTTAGAGCATTATCGGGATAATGAAATATTCTTTAGAACACTCTCTTTTATTGTATATACTTATCTAGCCAGATATATTCCCTTTACGCTTTACTGAACTCCTTTAACAGATTTTCCCATGAATCACAGAGTGCCCGCATAGATGGGAAAAGAATATTAGCTCCGGCATCAAGGAGTATATTATCATCTAAAGGACCAGTGTTTACAGCTACGGTAAATATACCTGCTGCCGCGGCTGCTTGTACTCCGAGAGGTGCATTCTCAACCACAATAGCTTCATTGGCTTTCAGGTTCCCTTTGTTTAATGCCATAAGATAAGGCTCCGGATTTGGTTTTCCATATTTTACGTCGAAAGCGGTAACCATTAGTTCGGGTTTGAAAACTCCAGGAAAGTTTTTATTCAGGCGACCTAATAATGATGCCTGCCCAGAACCGGTTACTATCATAGGAAATAAACCGTCACGTTTAACCTTTGTCAGTACATCGGTAGCCCCTTCCATTGGTAACGCTAACGGAAAACTGTTGAATGCTTCCGTTTTTGCTTTATAAATTTCTTTAATCTCTTTTTCTGTTGCATTTCTACCAAACTGACGCTGGCAGACTATATTGATAGTTCCTGACCCTGTACGTCCTTCGTGAAGATAGGCTTCTTCTTTTGAAAGATGCAATCCGCGCTCTTCCATAATCTTATGCCATGATTCGGCGTGATAAGGCATTGAATTGTATAATACTCCGTCCATATCAAATAGAACGGCTTTAAGTGAAAGAGATGGGTGTTTATGGGTCTCTAAATAGCGACTAATTGCAGTTTGAAACATAGTTAGTAAGTTCATTTATTGAGTTGCAAAGATACGAAGAAGTTCTTAATTAACATTCAAATGTTTGGTTATTCAGAATATTCCTGTATTTTTGCAGCACTGATTTTGAATGATTTATAAATGAAAAACATATTTTTACCATTTATTCTTGGACTTTTTTTACTATCCTCTTGTGCCTCTGAAACGACTGTGTCGCCGGAGATAAAAGTTATTAGCTGTTCTGTAAATGATACGATTGTTGCTGAAACCCCTAAAGTTAAGGTGGGTGATGTTGTAGAGTTATCTCTTAATCTTATTGGTAATGGATCTGATTTATTTAGTTTCCATGCAAAAGCAAATGATGAAGAAGTTAAGATTTCTTTAGCTGAATATGATCAGAAGAAAGTATCTGAAGAAATAAACTTCACAGATACAGAAGCTTGCAGACTTACATTTATTGACGGTGTATCTACTTCCAATGTGAAAGTTAAGGCAACGGTGCAAGCTGTTAAGGAAGACGTGATGACATTGAAGTTTTATCTGTCGGCTAAAACGGAATGTGAAGGCAGTGAACTCGACGTTGATCTTCAAAAGAAATGATTTAATAAAGAAGATTTTTAAAGATTAGATATAAAAGAAAAGCCTCAGACCGATACAGGTGCTGAGGCTTTTCTTTGTTTATTGTATAGCTTACAGGCGTGCCTGAATTGCTTTTGATTCTTCTTCGTAACCTGGTTTGTTTAGCAAAGCAAACATGTTCTTCTTGTAAGCTTCAACACCTGGCTGGTTAAATGGATTAACTCCAAGAATATAACCGCTGATACCGCATGCTTTCTCAAAGAAATAGAATAACTGACCGATATAATATTCGTTCAGCTGTGGCATGCTGATGTGAAGATTAGGAACGCCGCCGTCTATGTGAGCAATCTGTGTACCAAGTTCGGCCATCTTGTTTACTTCATCAACGCGTTTACCTGCAAGGAAATTAAGTCCGTCGAGGTTTGCTTCGTCAGATGGAACAACAAGATTCTTGTTTGGAGTTTCAATAGAGATAACAGTTTCGAAGATGCTGCGTTCACCTTCCTGAATCCATTGACCCATTGAGTGTAAGTCTGTAGAGAAATCTACAGCAGCAGGGAAGATACCTTTGTTTTCTTTACCTTCTGATTCTCCATAAAGTTGTTTCCACCATTCCATTACATAATGAAGTTTTGGGTGGTAGTTTACAAGAATTTCAATTTTCTTTCCATTCTTATATAGTTCGTTTCTTGTTGCGGCATAGATAGCAGCAGGATTTTCACTGAAAGGAACATTCAATCCGCATACTTCTTCCATTTTTGCAGCGCCGGCAATCAGTTGTTCAATGTCGAAACCAGCCACAGCGATTGGAAGCAAACCTACTGGAGTAAGAACAGAAAAACGTCCACCCACATTATCAGGAATTACATAAGTTTTGTATCCTTCTTTGTCGGCAGTAACTTTTGCAGCACCTTTTTTTGCATCGGTAATTGCAACGATACATTTTTGAGCTGTTTCTTTACCTCTCTGGTCTTCGCATTGTTTTTTCAACAAACGGAAAGCCAAAGCTGTTTCAGTAGTTGTTCCTGATTTAGATATGTTGATTACCCCAAACTTCTTACCTTTTAAATAATCAGTAAGTTCAGAAAGGTAATCTTCACTAATATTATGTCCTGCATAGATAATAACAGGGCTATCTTTCTTTTCTTTAAGTAAAGCAAAGCTATCTGACAAAGCTTCGATTACAGCACGCGAGCCAAGATAACTACCACCGATACCGGCCATAACAACTACCTCGCAATTGTCACGAAGGATTTGTGCTGTAGCCTTAATGTCGGCAATAAATTCTTTGCTGGTAGATGATGGAAGGTTTAACCAACCTAGGAAATCATTACCTTTACCTGTACCGTTGTGTAATGCTTCGCTGCAAGCCTTAGCCTGAGCTTCATAGGCATATACAGCATCTTTAGAAATAAATCCTAAAGTCTTTTCGATGTTTAAACTAATATTTTTCATGATTTGTAAGTGTGTTATCTGAATGAATCAGTTAATAATTTTATTTCTATAGCAGGAGAGATTCTTTCGTATAGAATATTATAAACAGCATCAAGAATAGGCATATTTACGTGATAATGTTTATTTATCTCTTTTATGCATTTTGTGCCATAATATCCTTCGGCAATCATCTCCATCTCTATCTGTGCACTTTTCACAGAATAACCTCTACCAATCATTGTTCCGAATGTACGGTTACGGCTAAAGTTTGAATATGCAGTAACGAGAAGGTCTCCCAGATAAGCAGAGTCGTCAATGCTTCTGTTTATTGGATATACCGTGTTGAGGAAACGATTCATTTCCTGAACTGCATTTGATATGAGCACCGCCTGAAAGTTGTCGCCATACTTCAGTCCGCTGCAAATACCCGCTGCAATGGCATATACATTTTTAAGTACAGAACCATATTCAATACCCGCCACGTCATCACTTACGGATGTTTTTATATACTGGCTGGCTAGTTTACGTGCAAAAATGCGTGCCTTGTCTTTATCCGGACAAGCTATAGTTAAATAAGAAAGACGTTCCAATGCAACTTCTTCAGCATGACACGGACCTCCAAGAGCTGCAATGTTCTCTTCGGGCACTCCGTATTCTTGAGCCAAATATTCAGATACAATCAGATTTTCATCCGGTACAATTCCCTTTATGGCTGTTATAATGAATTTATCCTTTAGCTTAGTTTTCAACTTTTTCAGATGAACCTTAAGATAAGGAGAAGGAGTTACAAAAATTAATGTATCCGAGTCTTTTACTATATCATTAATATTGGAACTGAAATTGATTCGTTTAACATCAAATTTTACTCCGGTAAGATATGCCGGGTTATGACCTAAACGTTTAAAATCTGCAATACGGTCGTCGCGACGCATATACCAGTTTATGCTGTCGTCCTGAGCTAAAACTATTTTTGCAATAGCTGTAGCCCAGCTTCCTCCGCCCATGATTGCTATTTTTCCAGGTAATTTCATGATTCCTTATGATAGCTTATTAATCCATTCTGTAACAGTGTTGACAGACGGATTGCTCAATTCCAGCTTATATTTTTTATTGATTCCACAGATATCCATTTGGAATTTTTGAGGATTCACGCCTTTCATATCTTCTACCAGATTGTATCCGGCTTTTTGGATTACAGGTACCCATTCTTCTGGCACACCTAATTCCATGTATTTAGTTGCGGGATCTTTTTTAATTGTTTTTTCCGGACGCATCTGAGGGAAGAACAAAACTTCCTGAATAGTGGTTTGTCCGGTCATCAACATAACCAAACGGTCCATACCTATACCCATACCAGAAGTAGGAGGCATACCATATTCCAAAGAGCGTACAAAGTCGTTATCAATAAACATTGCTTCGTCATCTCCCTTTTCGCTTAGTTTAAGCTGATCCTGGAAACGTCCAAGCTGATCAATTGGGTCGTTCAGCTCTGAGTATGCGTTACACAACTCTTTACCGTTAACCATCAATTCAAAACGTTCTGTCAGTTCAGGATTGTTGCGGTGACGCTTGCAAAGAGGTGACATCTCAATAGGGTAATCAGTGATGAATGTAGGCTGAATATAGTTGCCTTCACATTTTTCGCCGAATATTTCGTCGATGAGCTTTCCTTTACCCATTGTTTCATCTACTTCCACACCAATCTTAGCACATACTTCACGAAGTTCGTCTTCGCCCATGCCGTTAATATCAATACCTGTAAACTCTTTAATAGAGTCTATCATGGTAATACGCTTGAATGGAGCTTTGAAACTAATTATGTTATCACCAACTTTCACTTCATGAGTACCGTTTACATCGAAACAGATCTTATCAAGCATCTTTTCAGTGAAATCCATCATCCAGTTGTAATCCTTGTAAGAAACGTATATTTCCATACAGGTAAACTCAGGATTGTGGGTGCGGTCCATACCTTCGTTACGGAAGTTCTTTGAGAACTCGTAAACTCCTTCGAAACCTCCTACGATAAGACGTTTCAGATAAAGTTCATTTGCGATACGAAGATATAAAGGTATATCTAGTGCATTGTGATGCGTAATGAACGGACGTGCAGAAGCACCTCCGGGAATAGATTGTAGAACCGGAGTTTCTACCTCCATATAATCTTTCGTGTTAAAGTATTCACGCATAGATGAATATACTTTATTACGTTTAATGAAAATATCTTTTACCCCTTCATTAACAACGAGGTCAACATAACGTTGACGATAGCGAAGTTCAGGATCTTCAAAAGCATCATAAGCTACACCATCTTTGTATTTTACGATTGGAAGTGGCTTAATTGACTTGGAAAGAACTGTCAGCTTCTGAGCGTGAATACTGATTTCGCCCATTTGAGTTCTGAAAACAAATCCTTCAATACCGATAAAGTCACCTAAATCGAGCAAGCGTTTGAAAACAGTGGTATACAATTCTTTATCTTCTCCCGGGCAAATGTCATCACGGGTGATGTAAACCTGGATTCTTCCTTTTGAATCTTGTAATTCAATAAAGGAAGCTTTTCCCATTACACGACGACTCATAATACGACCAGCCACAGATACTTTTCGTGGCTCAACGTTTTCAACATCTACGAATTCCTGTTTTATATCGGTTGAGAATGCATTGGTTACGTACTCGGCTGCAGGGTATGGTTCAATGCCCATAGCACGCAGTTCATTCAGACTGTTTCGTCTGATTATTTCCTGTTCGCTTAGTTCTAATAGGTTCATTTTACTACGTATTAACTCAAATTTGTGGCAAAAGTACGAAACATTTCTCAGATAACGTAATGAAATCCCATCTAAATGATTGATTGTCGGGAGGTATAAGGCAGACAATCTTAATTATTTGGCGAATGGATTGAGAATTCTTGTACAAAACAATTAATTCTTTTGTACAGAACTTTAAGATTGTTAGATGTTAGTAGAAACAGTCTGTGCTCATTGACTGAACACAACTTGATAATGTATATATCTCTTATTTCATAAACAAGAGGCTCTATTTTGAATATTCCATGTGGAATTCGGCAACAGCTTCAATTCCCTTGCGGAATATATCCAGAGAGAAACTTTCATTTGGAGAATGTATCGCATTGTCTTCAACTCCAAAGCCCATTAATATAGTTTTGATACCCAGAACTTCTTCAAAAGTAGAGATGATAGGGATGCTTCCTCCGCGACGAACGGCAAGCGGCTTCTTTCCGAATGCTATTTCAAAACCATTCTCGGCTGCACGATATGCGGGGTGGGAGATAGGGCATACATAACCCTGACCACCATGCATAGGAGTAACTTTTACTTTTACTGTTTCGGGAGCAGTTTGCTCTATGTAGTTCTTAAATAACTCACTGATAGTATGATGATCCTGATGAGCAACCAGTCTGCAAGATACTTTTGCATAAGCTTTTGATGGCAAAACTGTTTTCGATCCTTCGCCGGTATATCCGCCCCAGATGCCACATACATCGAATGATGGGCGACAACTGTTGCGTTCCAGTGTGGAATAGCCTGTTTCACCTGTCAGCTCTTTTACATCAATGGACTTTTTGTATTTTTCTTCGTCGAAAGGAATTTGTGCAATCATGTCTCTTTCGGCATCGGGCACAGCTTCCACATCATCATAAAAGTGAGGAATGGTAATCCGTCCGTTTTCGTCAATAACCTTACTCAACATCCCACAAAGAATATTGATTGGATTTGCCACAGCGCCACCAAAATGGCCTGAGTGAAGGTCGCGGTTGGGACCGGTTACTTCTATTTCCCAGTAAGCCAATCCTCTCAAACCGGTTGTGAGCGATGGAAGATCAGCACCCAGCATGCTTGTGTCCGACACAAGAATTACGTCGGCTTTCAATAATTCTTTGTGATCTTTGCAAAACTGTTCCAGGCTTGGAGAGCCAATTTCTTCTTCACCCTCAAAAATAAACTTCACATTATTCTTGAGTAACTGATGGTTAACTAAATATTCGAAAGCTTTTACCTGAATAAACGCTTGTCCTTTATCATCATCTGCACCTCTGGCCCATATTTTCCCATCGCGTATCTCAGGTTCAAACGGATAGCTAGTCCACTTTTCCAGTGGTTCTGCAGGCATAACGTCGTAATGAGCATATACTAATACCGTTTTTGCATCAGGGCTCACAATCTTTTCTCCGTAAACAATAGGGTTTCCCGAAGATGCCATAACTTGTGCTCTGTCTGCTCCTGCTTCCAGTAATAGTTCTTTCCACCTTTGTGCACATGCCAGCATATCATCTTTATGTTCCGGTAAAGCACTGACTGAAGGAATTCGTATTAAACTGAAAAGTTCATTCATCATTCTTTGCTCGTGCAAAGCGATGTAAGATTGTATATGTTTCATTATAGAATTATGCCTTATATATACTAAAGTTGAGTCGTTTTGTCAATCAGATAATAATCAAGAATTGTCATTGCCGCCATAGCTTCCACAATAGGTACAGCACGAGGCAGAACGCATGGATCGTGTCTTCCTTTGGCTTTCATCGTAGTGTCAACTCCATCAATGTTAACAGTATGCTGTTCCATCAGAATGGTAGCAACCGGTTTGAAAGCAACGCGGAAATAGATATCCTCTCCATTGCTTATTCCTCCCTGAACACCACCGGAATGATTTGTTCTGGTTTCAATTACGCCGTCGTGGTTATAGAATACATCGTTTTGTTCAGACCCTTTTTGCTTTAATCCTTTAAAACCGTCACCATATTCAAAAGCTTTTGCTGCATTAATGCTCATCATTGCATTTCCAAGCACTGCATGTAACTTTCCGAAAACCGGTTGTCCAAGACCAATAGGACATCCTTTTATTACGCAAGTTACTACTCCGCCTATGGTATCTCCTTCTTCTTTTATTTTAGCGATATAGTCAACCATCTCTTTTGCCTTTTCCAGATCAGGGCAACGAGCTGGTGTTTCTTCTATTTTTGAGAAGTCATACTTGCTATAATCATCATCCAGGCGAATATGTCCTACTTGTGATGTGTAAGCAGTGATGCTTATTCCAATCTGATGTAATGCAAGTTTAGCTAATGCGCCTGCCACCACACGGGATATTGTTTCACGGGCAGAAGAACGGCCACCACCACGATAGTCGCGAATTCCATATTTTAGCTGATAAGTATAATCAGCATGCGATGGACGAAATATATTTTTTATGTTTTCGTAATCTTTTGATTGCTGGTTTTTATTCCAAACAATAAAGCCGATAGGACTCCCCGTGGACTTTCCCTGAAAGATACCCGATAAAAACTCAACTTTATCTGATTCATCACGGTCGGTCGTAATCTTTGATTGTCCGGGTCTACGTCTGTCTAGTTCTTTTTGAACAAAGTCCAGATCAATTTTAATTCCTGACGGAAAGCCGTCAATAACTCCGCCAATTCCTTTACCATGAGATTCGCCGAAGCTGCTTAATCTGAAAATATTGCCGAATGAGTTGAACATAGCTTAATATATTTAGTTTGTTATGGCAAATATAATTAATATTTCTTTAATATTACAATAAAAACACCTATTAATCCGAAAGGTTTTACAATAAATTGCATTATTTTTTCTCTTTCTTATTCTTTTATAAATTAGGTTGTATCTGATTATATAATAGATGCTTTCAGTCTTTCTTTATCACTTAAGAAGTTTGAAATATGAATAAGACTTGAAAATCAATAATATAGCAATATCTCTACTAATAATATAAAACCATTAACGCACTTGTAGCTTATATATTCCTGGTTTTGCTGACTAATTTTATAAATATGAAACAAATTATCCCCTTTTTTAAAACATTATATATATAAGTCTTAAAAATATATCCCATACTTTTGTTTCTCTTTGATTAACTTAAAATATTAACAATGAACAAATACATATCAGTTGGGGTGATAGCCCTGTTTTTTATGCTGTTATCTTCATCGGTTTCGGTTGCACAACTTCATATAAATGGCGGTTCCTCTTACCTGATGAATCAGGCGAAGGATGTAAGTACAGATTTCGGCGATTTTACAAACATATTCTTTTTTGCAGATAAGCTTTCAAACTTTGATCCTGTATCGGCAACGGGGAAAATTGAATGGAAACGAAACACGTTGTATGCCCGTCAGGCATTTAATACAAATACAGTTTTACCCCAAAATCTTCGGATGCTCGATTTTCCTGAAACAGCTTACGATAATAATCCGCAGTTAAAGTTTTCTGTTGAATTTGTAACTCCACGCACATTGCGTATACGCATGCTTACTACTCCGGTTGAACAGAAAGAAGCGGAGTCTGTAATGTTGGTGAAAACTCCCGGAAAAGATAATAGCTGGAAGTATTCGGCCTTAAAAGGAGGGCATCTTTATAAAAGTGTTTATGGTTCTATATTAATTGAAGAGAATCCATGGCGAATAATATTAAAAGATGCTGCCGGTAAACAATTAACAGATACCTGGCGCTGGAAAGACAATGATTCTACTCAGGTGAAAAATCTGCCTTTTAATTTTATAAAACGAGGAAGTGATAACTCACGTAGCATAAATCCTGTGTTTACACTTTCTCCCGGAGAAAAGATTGTGGGCTGTGGCGAATCGTTTACCTCCCTGAATAAAGTAGGGCAGAAGGTAAATCTTTTTGTAACAGATCCTCAAGGTCCGGAAACAGATCAGATGTACAAACCGATACCTTTCTTTATGAGTAACCGTGGCTACGGAATGTTTATGAATACTTCCGCTCCGGTAACCTGTGATTTCGGTGCTACTTATACTGGTATAAATAAATTGTTTATGGCCGATGAGGCTTTAGATTTATTTGTATTCTTTGGTGAACCGAAATATATTCTTGACGAATATACTAATCTTACAGGAAAATCGCCGATGCCTCCACTGTGGAGCTTTGGAACATGGATGAGCCGCATTACTTATTTCAGTGAAGCTGAGGGTTATGATGTTGCAAAGAATCTGAGAAAATATAAAATTCCTGCTGATGTAATCCATTTCGATACGGGATGGTTTGAAACCGATTGGCAATGCGATTATCAGTTTGCTCCCAGTCGTTTCAGTAATCCTGAGAAAATGATTAAAGATCTCAGGGAAGATGGGTTTCATATATCACTTTGGCAGCTGACTTACTTCACACCTAAAAATAAATATTTCACTGAAATTGTTGATAAAGGTATGAACGTAAAGAATGCTAATGGCGGAATGCCGTATGAAGATGCGGTGCTCGACTTCTCCAACCCGCAGACTGTTGCCTGGTATCAAGATAAGTTGGCAGGATTACTGAAGATGGGTGTTGGTGCGATTAAAGTGGATTTTGGAGAAGCGGCACCGTTAAACGGCTTTTATGCATCGGGCAAAGGAGGACTTTATGAACATAATCTTTATCCTCTGAGATATAATAAGGCGGTGGCCGATGTTACCGCTAAAGTTAACAATGAACATATAATCTGGGCACGTAGTGCATGGGCGGGTTCTCAACGTTATCCTATCCATTGGGGCGGTGATGCTGCAAATACAGATATTGGTATGCAGGGAACCCTTCGCGGTGGACTTTCTTTGGGACTAAGCGGATTTTCTTTCTGGAGTCATGATATAGGAGGATTTGTACAAAAATCGCCCGAAGAACTTTATCGCCGTTGGTTGCCATTTGGATTCCTTACTTCGCATAGTCGGGCTCACGGTGCGCCACCTAAAGAACCTTGGTTATATAACGAATCTTTCCTAAAAGCTTTCCGTGAATCGGCCGAGATGAAATACAAACTAATGCCTTATGTTTATGCTCAGGCAAAGAATTGTACGGAGAAAGGTTTACCAATGGTGCGCGCATTGTTTGTGGAATACCCCGATGATCCGGGAGCTTGGTTGGTAGAAGATCAATATATGTTTGGGAATGATATAATGGTAGCTCCGTTGATGGAAAACGGTTCTCAAAGAAACGTTTATCTTCCAGCAGGGAAATGGATAGATTATCAATCGGGGAAGATTTATCAGAGTGGATGGAATAAAATCTCAGTCGGGCATATCCCTGCTGTAATTCTGGTTCGTGATGGTTCGGTAATTCCGCACATTGCTCTTGCGCAATCTACTGATAAAATGGACTGGTTAAAGCTTGAATTATCAGTCTATTCGTCTGACGTAAAGCAAGCTAAAGGCTTACTATGTATTCCTGCCGAAAATGTACTTAAAGAAGTAATACTCACAAACGAAGGAAGTAAATGGGTGATGAAAGATAATCCTTATCAGGGGAAAATAAAATTGACTGTTAATAGTGTAATAAAATAATTGATTCAGTAAAGCGGGTTTGTTTGGTTAGGTTTTCAGATTAAAGGGTGGTTGGCTTACTTGTAGCTTATCATCCTTTTTTATAGCGCGCCGTGCATGATTATATTGAAGGGGTTTAAGATGGTTCGTTTGTTTACAATGACGATGGTTCTAGGATTAAGATGGTACTAAAAAGCATAGCACCAGTGAATTACGTTGTTATTATTGGGTGGGATAATACGAATTGGATGAAGAAGTTGCAGGAACAAAAGAAAAACTGTATATTGGCAACAATTATTACTCTCCCAATTAATAACACTTCAACTAAAGTTGCACCTTAAATAATAATTTTATGAGCATACCAATAAGTATCAAGAAGAAAGTTTCACAAGATTGGCTAGAAGCTTATCCCGAACTTTCGCCTTACAAGGTTAACAAACTATATAAAGTTGTAGGACCTTTTATTTGGGGGATTGAGTTGATTACCTTACCTTACCAAAGTAGGGAGTATAGGCCACATTTTGTTGGTTATTCTCTGTGGGGTAACAATGAGGAAGAGTGTATGCTTGGTCCTTTATTTATGCAAGAAATATCGAATAAAAAAGGGCGACAATTTAATATTCCTTTTTCAGACTATGATTCTAAAAATGCAGAAGCGATTGAATGTACAAAGAATCAAATAAAAACATCCTTTGATAAGATTGTTCTAATCAAGGATTTATTGCAAGTAATCAATAATTTATTTTCAAGTTCATATAGTATTCTAGACCATATGAGTGTATATAAAACAAAATTTTATTTTGCGTTATATATTGGAGACTTAAACTTGATAAATGAAACGTTGAAAGAAATAATAAATGTAAGTTCGGATTGGAGTCCTAATATTTTTAAATTCAGATATGGAACTCGGGAACAGTTTATTGAAAAACTGCAAAATGATATTATTAATCGTGAATCATTTTTGAATCTGATAAAATTGAATCAAGGTAGTAATAAGTTTAAAAAACTAAAGATCAGTGATTTGGAGGATTAAAATTATGAAAAAGAAACTATGGTTTATAGGAATACTATTAATGTCTATTTTTATTTCATCATCAAAATGTAGCGGTGATGATGAAGGACACAAGTATATTACTTTTGTAAATAATTCAACTAATGACATTAGAATTCAGGAAAGATGGCAAATACATATAGAATTATCGGATACAATACTAGATAGTAAAGTTGTTCCTCCATTGCTTATTGCAAATAAATCTTCTCATGATTTCAAGTCTTTAAATTCTTCTTGGGAAGTTGATTTTAATGCAATTCCTTTCGTACAGTATTTTATTATTGATGAAAATGTTTATACTAGTACCCCTTGGGATAGTATTTGTAAATACAATAAGGTAATGAAGCGTTATCAATTCACCAAAGAAGAATTGGAACGAATGAATTGGACGGTGACATATCCTTAATTTGGTGCAAGAATATTTCGCGTAATATTTAAAATATTTTAATTAAAAATGGAAATCAAACCAAATGAGACTATTATCGAAAGTGATCTGGATATTCTTGGATCAAAAGAAGAGGCTTGGAAAGCATCAATGAGGATTCACTATCTTACTGATAACTATTTGATAAAGAAAGCTACAACAAATGGAGGATGGGATATATTATATCAAGATCCAACTGACCTGCGTTATTGGGAATTAACAGCCCCAAAAGGGGAGTATCATGGATCTGGTCCGTTAAGATTAAGCTATGTGTCTAATCAAGATGCTATTTTAAAATACAATTTAGATAAATTATAAGTGGTTATGTAATAAGACCTTGGTTGAATCAATTAATTTCCGGTGCAATATTTAAGTTGCACCGGATTTTTTATTTGGCATCATATGTATTGTTAACTGACGCCTTGGTTTACTTTTAAACAGCCATCCTTTTTTTATCATTAGTCAAACTCTAACGAAAAAACAAAATTCTATCTGCCACCTGTCACTAAACAGGATTTAATGTGCTGTAAATTAATAGACTAATTTGGTGGGAGATAAACTTTGTATACAAATCATCTGCTACTAAAATCTGTTATCTACCACTAGTTTGTGGCTTTATGAACTAATCTCTTATAACTACCGTGAAAGAATAGTTTTTTTGATTCAATAAAAATGTGTAACTCTTTTGTTTCTTTTAGACCTCTTTTCCTCTTTCGAATCATAGATTACTGTTATCACCTCTTTATTAATAAGTTATCTATTTTTGCCATTTTAACTTAGTAAGCCCGCAGCCGTGAACCCATAAGCCCTCGAACGAGTGCCCATCAGTCTGCAGCCGAGAACCCATGGGTCTTCATTCGAGGGCTTACTTACACTTTTTTACAAAATGGATTAGAATATAAGCAAAACTTATTAAGTATATACTGTACAAGAGTAAAAAATAGAACGTTGGTAAAGCTTTAATGAGGAGTTTAAGCCATTCATCTCGGACGAAATTTTAAGAAACTGTATACTCTTAACTAAAGGGTTTGCAGCAATGTTTATCATGATGTTGTAAAGAGCTCAATTTAGTAGCAGATGATCAGGATTTAGTAGCAGATGATTAGTTCGATATTTTTATCTGCTACTAGCTGAAAGCCTTTCTGTAAAGTGGTTTCAGGCGCTTTAGTGGAAGATGGTGTAGATGATTCTACGTAATTCACTATTAGTTTTAAATGCAGTGTGGTTTACATAAGTCTGAAATTTAGCATCGGATTGCCGTTTAGCTTTTATCCAATTCCCGCATTTGGCAGGTTTATATTCCGTAGTTTGGCCTATTTTTATTCCCTGATATGGCAAACTATTTTTCCCTGTTTTGGCTAAAATCTGTATCTTTATGAATATATTCTGTATTTTTCTGTGCAACATTTGCAATCCATTGCCTCAATTTATACCTTTGTGGAGTGATTCAGTTTCAACTGATTATAGATTTTGATGTGGATTGCTAAATGTTAATTTGATTTTTTTGATGAAGAAGTTTTTTTGTGCACTAATAGTTTTTTGTAGTGTTTCTGCTGCATATTGTATTCAGACGAATAATGATCTTTCGGGATTTGAGGTGAATGGTGAGATTAAGGAATCCAAAGCAAAGCAAAAAGCGGATGATAAAGCTCTGCAAGAGAAACTTTGTGATAGGCCTTGCCCTGAATTTACATTAACTGATACCAAGGGTAAACTATGGACGGATCAGAATATAAAGGGGAAAGTTACTATGATAAATATCTGGCATGTATATTGTGAACCTTGCATAAAAGAGATTCCGCAGCTAAACGAGCTGACCAAAAAATATGCTGGCGTTAATTTCCTTTCAATGACTTTTAATAATTCAGATCAAATAGAAAAAGTTGTAACTAAAAATCATCCCTTGTTTCACCAAATATCGGATGCTATTAATTTTATAAGTAAAACAGGGATTTCTTATACTCCAACGAGTATATTAATAGATAAGTCGGGTGTAATAAAATGTGTTGTTCGTGGTGGAGATGAGAAGCAATTCAAACTTTTGAATAAAAGATTGAAAGAACTCTCGAAAGAGAATTAGTAAGATAAGGAATATATAAAATAAAAACAGCACACAGAAAGTTTGCTATATAAGCAACATCTGTGTGCTGTTTTTTATTATAATATATGATTAGTGGCATCCGCAACCGCTACCGCAGCTACCTTCATGTCCTTCTTCATCACATCCGCAATCGTCACCGCAGCTGTCGCATCCACAACCACAACCACCTTCACCGCTCATCACGTTGATCATTCCCTGAATTTCTTCATTCGTTGCAGTACGTGATTCAAGAACTTCTCCTACGAAAGTTAAATCTTCGCCAGCCAATGGGTGGTTCATATCAACTTTTACGTTGCTGTTGCCTACTTCAACTACAGTAGCATTCATTCTGTTTCCGTCAGCGTCCATTAAAGGAACAACGTTTCCTGCAAAAATTCGTTCTGCGTCGAATCTTCCGTCAATTTCAAATATATTTTTAGGGAGATCAATTACATGTTCTTCGTCGTAATCTCCATATGCGTCAGTGCTTGAAATAGTAAATTCAAACTTATCGCCAATTGCCAGACCAGTAAGTTGACTTTCGAAGGCATCTAATGTAGTGCCTAGTCCAGAGATAAACTGGAAAGGTTGTTCTGGCGTTGCTTTTTCTACTAAATCTCTTTCTCCATCTTCAGTTACATACAGTTCGTAAGAAACTACTATGAGTTTGTTTGGTGCTGTTTCCATCTATACTTTTGTTATTAATAAATTCTGTACTATTTAAATAAGGTGCAAATATACGAAATATTTATTCGATACCTGCGTGCCGCAATTTATTTTCAGATTATTAAATCCTTTTTTGTAAATTATGACTTATATTTGAAAATGCTGTATTCTCTTTTCTTTTTAATCCTGGAACTATAACAAGAGAATCGTAATATATAATCGAAATTACTATTTCATATTATATATGTATCTTAATCTTTCTCTTTTCAATCTAAAAAGTGGTCGAAAGTTATAAAATAGGATAATTATGAGCTAATTTCTTACGATTGCAAATATTTAAGCGTTTTTTTTATTCAATTTGTTTGGCGGTTTAAAAAAAGAGCGTACCTTTGCATCGTCTTTAAAAAAGAAATAAAAAGCAGTATGAATATTATTACATCAATTAATTTGTCTCTAGTGCATATTATTCGCCTCGTGGTGGTCCAATCAAGAGCGTGAGAAAGGTGTATAGTTAATCGTACTATAAAAATATTATTTAGAGCCTTTCTCAGTCATGAGAAAGGCTTTTTTAATTTAAGAAACAATGGAGAAACAATTACGTAGTTCGTTCAGTACGCAGGGTCGTAGAATGGCAGGGGCGAGAGCTCTTTGGATGGCAAATGGCATGAAGAGAGAACAATTGGGTAAACCTATTATAGCAGTCGTTAATTCATTTACTCAGTTTGTGCCAGGGCATGTTCATTTACATGAAATTGGTCAGCTGGTAAAGGCTGAGATTGAAAAGCTTGGCTGCTTTGCCGCTGAATTTAATACTATTGCCATTGACGATGGAATTGCAATGGGGCATGATGGTATGCTATATTCTCTTCCTTCACGCGATATTATTGCCGACAGCGTAGAATACATGGTGAATGCCCATAAGGCAGATGCTATGGTTTGCATCAGTAATTGCGATAAGATTACTCCGGGAATGTTGATGGCATCTATGCGACTTAATATTCCTACAATATTTGTTTCAGGAGGTCCGATGGAAGCAGGAGAGCTTAACGGCCAGCACCTCGATTTGATTGATGCAATGATTAAGTCGGCCGATGAAAACGTAAGCGATGAAGATGTAGCTCAGATTGAAAAATCAGCTTGTCCTACTTGTGGAAGTTGCTCGGGTATGTTTACTGCTAATTCAATGAACTGTTTGAATGAAGCTATTGGTATGGCTTTGCCAGGAAACGGTACAATTGTTGCAACACATGAGAACCGTAAAAATCTGTTTAAAGATGCCGCAAAAAAGATAGTTGAGAATACATATAAATATTATAAGGAAGGTGATGACAGTGTTCTTCCCAGAAGTATTGCTACTCATTCTGCTTTCCTTAACGCAATGACTTTGGATATTGCAATGGGTGGTTCTACCAATACTATCCTTCACCTTTTGGCTATAGCTCATGAAGCAGAGGTTAATTTTACAATGGACGACATTGATGCTCTTTCACGTAAAATACCTTGCCTTTGTAAAGTTGCTCCGAATACACAGAAATATCATATACAAGATGTGAACCGTGCAGGAGGAATCATCTCTATTCTTGCAGAACTGAAAGCAGCAGGCTTGATTGATGCAAACGTGAAACGTGTAGATGGAATGACACTTGCTGAGGCTATAGATAGATATTGTATAACCAGTCCTAATGTTTGTGATAAAGCTATAAATAAATATAAGAGTGCTCCGGCAGGTAAATTTAATTTGGTTTTAGGCTCTCAGAATTGTTATTATAGAGAACTAGATACAGACAGAAAAGATGGTTGTATCCGTTCTTATGAATATGCCTATACTAAAGATGGCGGTCTTGCTGTTTTAAAAGGAAATATTGCTCAGGACGGATGTGTGGTAAAAACAGCCGGTGTAGATGAAAGTATCTGGAAATTCTCTGGTCCTGCTAAAGTTTTCGATTCTCAGGATGCTGCCTGTGACGGAATTCTGAAAGGTAAAGTCGTCTCCGGAGATGTGGTCGTCATTACTTATGAAGGACCAAAAGGTGGTCCGGGTATGCAGGAAATGCTTTACCCTACATCTTATATCAAGTCAAAGCATTTAGGAAAAGAATGTGCATTGATTACCGACGGACGTTTTAGTGGCGGTACTTCAGGATTGAGTATCGGACACGTATCTCCTGAAGCTGCAGCCGGAGGAAATATTGGATTAATAAAAGATGGTGATATTATTGAAATAAATATCCCTGAAAGAACTATAAATGTGAAGTTGAGTGATAAAGAACTTGATCTTCGCCGTTCTCTGGAAATGGAGAGAGGAAAGAAAGCATTTACCGCGCCTTTGCGTGATCGCAATGTCCCAAAAAGTTTGAAAGCTTATGCAAGTATGGTAAGCTCTGCAGATAAAGGAGCGGTTAGATTAATAGATTAGTATAAACGAAACAACGAGTTATATTATATATGGATAAACAACTTATTACCGGTTCGGAGGCATTAATCCGTTCTCTGATAAAAGAGGGAGTAGATACCATATTCGGTTATCCCGGTGGGGCTATTATGCCTGTTTATGATTGTTTATATGATCATAAACAAGAATTAAATCATGTTCTGACTCGTCATGAACAAGGTGCAACTCATTCAGCGCAAGGATATGCACGAGTCTCCGGGAAAGTTGGGGTATGCGTTGTTACCAGCGGACCAGGTGCAACCAATGCCATTACCGGAATTGGAGATGCTATGCTCGATAGTACACCATTGGTTGTTATCGCAGGTCAGGTAGGTTCAGCTTTGTTAGGCTCCGATGCTTTTCAGGAAATTGATTTGGTGAGTTTAACTCAGCCTATCACAAAGTGGAGTTATCAGATTCGACGCCCGGAAGATATTGCCTGGGCAGTAGCTCGTGCTTTTTATATAGCTAAGAGCGGAAGACCGGGACCGGTAGTTCTGGACTTTACAAAGAATGCTCAGTTGGCAAAATTTGAATATGTACCTCATACAGTAGATTTTATTCGCAGTTATCAACCTGTTGTTGATATCGATGAAGAAGCTGTTTGCGCGGCAGCTCAACTTATAAATTTTGCAAAGAAACCATTGGCTTTGGTTGGTCAGGGTGTGGAACTTGGCGGTGCTCAGAAAGAACTTTTAGAGTTCCTTGAAAAAGCAGATATCCCTGCCGGGAAAACATTGTTGGGACTTTCAGCATTGCCAACCGCTCATCCTTTGAATAAAGGAATGCTTGGTATGCATGGTAATCTGGGACCGAATGTGAAAACCAATGAATGTGATGTTCTTATTGCAATTGGTATGCGTTTTGACGACCGCGTTACAGGTGACTTACATACTTATGCTAAGCAGGCAAAAGTTATTCATTTTGATATTGATCCTGCAGAGATAAATAAGAACGTTAAAGCAACAGTGGCTGTAGTAGGAGACTGTAAAACAACGCTGGCTGCAGTAACAGAACAACTGAAAAAGAACGAGCACAAGGAATGGATTGACAGCTTTAAAGAAAGCGAAGAAACTGAATACAATTCTGTTATCAAAGGAGAGTTGAACCCTGCTGAAGGTCCTATTACTATGGGGGAAGTTGTTGATAAGATATCGAAAGCAACCAATCACGAAGCTGTGTTGGTTACAGATGTTGGTCAGAATCAGATGATTGCTGCAAGATATTTCCAGTTCACAAAGAGTAGAAGCGTTGTAACTTCGGGCGGATTAGGAACAATGGGCTTCGGGCTTCCGGCTGCTATTGGTGCAGCATTTGGTGCACCCGACAGAACCATTTGTCTGTTCTGTGGTGACGGAGGATTGCAAATGACTATTCAGGAATTGGGAACCATTATGGAAACAGGTGCTCCTGTGAAGATTATTCTGCTGAATAATAACTTCCTGGGTATGGTACGTCAGTGGCAGGAACTGTTCTTCCACGAACGTTATTCTTCCACCCCTATGAGAAACCCTGATTATATGAAGATAGCTTCTGCTTATGGAATAAAGGGCAGATCAGTTTATTTGCGCGATCAATTAGATGGAGCAATTAAGGAAATGTTGCAGACGGAGGGTCCTTACCTTCTTGAAGTAGGGGTGATAGAAAAAGGAATGGTTTATCCGATGACACCAGCCGGTGCAACGGTTACTAACATGTTGTTGGGATACTAATACTGATATTATGAATAAGAAATTATATACAATCAACGTTTATTCAGAAAATATGGCCGGATTGTTGAATCAGGTAACAACTATTTTTACACGCCGACAGCTGAATATTGAGACTTTAAGCGTATCAGCCTCCTCTATTGAAGGTATTCATAAATATACAATTACTGTTCATACGGATGCCAGTACGATAGAAAAGGTTACTAAGCAGATTGAGAAACGTATTGATGTGATGCAGGCTCATTATTATACTGACGATCAGATTATCTTTCAGGAAGTGGCGCTTTACAAAGTTCCGGCTTTAGCCTTGTTGGGTAGCAATCAGGTAGAGAAAATTGTTCGTAAACATAATGCACGTATTCTTGAAGTAAACCAAACCTATGCTGTTATTGAACTAACCGGTCATCCCGAGGAAACGCAGGCTTTGTATGATGAGCTAATGCCTATGGGATTATGGCAGTTTGTACGTTCGGGACGTATTGCTATTACTAAAAGTCCGGTAGAGCGTCTAAGTAATTTCTTAGCTTTGGTTGAAAGTAGAAAAGGTAAAAATGGAGCAGAATAAAGTAGGACATTATAATTTTGTAGCAGAACCCTTCCATGTAGATTTCTCCGGACATCTTACAATGGGCGTATTGGGTAATCATTTACTAAATTGTGCAGGATTTCATTCCACAGACCGGGGATTTGGCATTGCCAATCTTAATGAGGCTCATTATACATGGGTACTTTCCCGACTGGCTGTTGAATTGGATGAAATGCCTTATCAATATAAGAAGTTCAGCATTAGTACATGGGTAGAAAATGTATATCGTCTTTTTACAGATCGTAATTTTGAAATTTTGGATGAAGACGGACGCACCATCGGCTATGCTCGCTCTGTATGGGCTATGATTAGTCAGCAGACACGAAAACCGGCCGACTTGCTTACTCTTCACGGTGGAAGTATTGTTGATTATGTTTGTGATAAGGAATGTCCCATCGAGAAACCTAGTCGGATTAAAGTAGATGATTGTGAGCCCGATACAACTTATGAGGCAAAATATAGTGATATTGATATTAACGGACATGTAAACAGTATCAAGTATATTGAGCGTGTTCTTGATCTTTTTCCGCTTGATATGTATAAAGAAAAACGGATAAAACGTTTTGAAGTTGCATACATTGCGGAAAGTTATTACGGAGATACTCTTTCGTTCTATAAACAGAAGATAAACGAAAACGAGTATAACGTTGAAATAAAAAAGAATGGCGGCGAGGTAGTTTGCCGTAGTAAAATGATATTTATTAATTAGTTTTTTAAATAAAAAAGAAGCAAAATGGCACAAATGAATTTTGGCGGTGTTGTTGAAAATGTAGTAACCCGCGAAGAATTTCCTTTAGAAAAAGCACGTGAAGTCTTGAAAAATGAAATCATTGCAGTGATTGGTTATGGTGTTCAGGGACCTGGACAATCATTGAACTTAAGAGACAATGGTTTTAATGTAATCGTTGGCCAACGTAAAGGTGGCAAAACTTGGGAAAAAGCTGTTGCTGACGGATGGGTTCCAGGAGAAACTTTGTTTGATATAGACGAAGCTTGCCAACGTGGTACTATTATTCAGTATCTTCTTTCAGATGCTGCTCAGATTGAAGTGTGGCCTACAGTAAAGAAGAACCTTACTCCAGGTAAAGCTCTTTATTTCTCTCATGGCTTTGGTATTACTTACAAGGAAAGAACAGGCATTGTTCCTCCAGCAGATGTAGACGTAATTCTTGTTGCTCCTAAAGGATCTGGTACATCACTTCGTACAATGTTCCTTGAAGGTCGTGGCTTGAACTCTTCTTATGCTATCTTCCAGGATGCAACAGGTCATGCATTCGATCGTGTTGTTGCTCTAGGTATCGGTGTAGGTTCAGGTTATTTGTTCGAAACAACATTTAAACGTGAAGTTTACTCTGACTTAACTGGCGAACGTGGTACTTTGATGGGTGCTATTCAAGGTTTACTTCTTGCTCAATATGAAACATTGCGTGAAAACGGACATACTCCATCTGAAGCTTTCAATGAAACAGTTGAAGAACTTACTCAGTCATTGATGCCACTTTTTGCAAAGAATGGTATGGACTGGATGTACGCAAACTGTTCAACTACTGCTCAACGTGGTGCTCTCGACTGGATGGGCCCATTCCACGATGCAACAAAACCTGTTTTTGAGAAATTGTATTCAGAAGTTAAGTGTGGTAACGAAGCTCAACGTTCAATTGATACAAACTCTAAACCAGACTACCGTGCAGGTTTGGATGCTGAATTGAAAGCTCTTCGTGAAAGCGAAATGTGGCAAGCTGGTGCTGTTGTACGTAAATTACGTCCTGAAAACAACTAATCAGAAGCTCTGCTTATAGCTTTTTAAGAGGAGTGCTTTTCTCCTCTTTACATAATATAATCCCATCTCGAAAGGTCTATTTTTTATAAACCGGTTTTGAGATGGGATTCTTTTTTAATGTGAAATTTATTGGTGAATAATTGAAATTCATTCGCCAATAAATAAAAACCATTCACCAATAAATAAAAGTCAATGGTGAATAAATTCTTTATCATTTCAGCTTGTTTATAAAAGTAAATCTACATAATAATCAGTACAGATGTATTTGTTAATGTGTTTATGTCTAATTTGTTAATCTGGATTTGATTGATTCTATATATGCCAATTGGTATAAAAAATAAATTGTTTAAAAAGATACATTTACCGGTCTATGAATTGTGAAGATATTGCGTTTTATTTTCTTCTAACGAATTAATCATCGGTTTTTTCCAGTTCGAAATTGGGAGATCTAAAATATAGATGAAATTATAGCGTTAAATTATTCATCAGAACAATATTTTAACTATTTTTGTTTTTTATAAGACAATAAACAATAGACTAAATGGATGAACTATGAAAAGATTAAAAACATTTCCGGCAATTTTGCTTCTTGTAATGTTTATAAGTGCATGTAGCACTGTAGCATTAACAGGTCGTAAACAACTTCTTTTAGTGTCAGACTCAGAAGTATTGAGTTTAAGTAGCACAAGCTTTAAGGAATATATGGCAACGGCCAAAGTTTCCACCAATAAAACAAATTCAGCAATGGTGACTCGTGTAGGTAAAAACATAGCCGCAGCGGTTGAGTCTTACCTGAAATCGCAAGGGTTATCTTCCGAAATTCAGAATTTTGCATGGGAGTTTTATTTGGTGAAAGATACTTCTGCGAATGCATTCTGCATGCCTGGAGGTAAAATTGTTGTTAATGAAGGAATACTTCCTTATACTAAAACAGAAGCCGGACTCGCCATTGTTGTAGGTCATGAAGTTGCTCATGCTGTAGCAAAACACTCTGCAGAACGTATGAGTCAGCAAATGGTTGCTCAATATGGCGGCCAGGCATTAGGTGTTTTGTTATCTAAGAAATCTTCAACAACACAGACATTGGCTCAGCAAGTATTCGGATTAGGGGCAAATTATGGTGTGATGCTACCTTATTCCAGAAAGAATGAAAATGAAGCTGACAGAATGGGACTTATTTTTTCTGCAATGGCAGGTTATGACCCTCAGGCAGCAATTACTTTCTGGCAGAGTATGAGTCAGGGTGGAACATCAGTTCCTGAGTTCTTTAGTACTCACCCTTCCGATGTTACTCGTATTGCCAATATAAGGAAAGTAATGCCCGAAGCTTTGAAGTATTATAAGAAGTAAATTAGATAAGAAATTTATTAGTAGTTCTGTCTTACATAATTATAAAGCTCATCAAAACTCTCGGTTTGTGTCTTCTTAAACAGATTAACCTGAGTTCGACGAAAAAAAGTGCATAAAAAAGGAGTAAAAATAGTTTAATTTAATTTCATTATATTTATAGCTGATAATCAATAATATAACAACAATTAAGTACTCATGTTTACCCCAGACAGAATTATTGAAATATTCTGTATTGCAGACGAATTCTGCAAAGAATTTGATAAAATTGTACTCGTTTTTTCAAATCATCTAATTGCTGCCTCTCTGCTTCTGTAAGTCTAATATATCTCATATCTATTTGATTGTTAAATAAATATACAAATTTATGGCCGTATAATCAACTAAATAACTAAATATATTAATAATTATTTACGCTATTTAATATTATAGGTATAGGCGTTTAGTTTACATTTATTAGTGTGACCTAAATGTCTATATCTATAATCTTAATGTCTGGTTAGACTTGCTCCAACAACCGAAACTTTCCACGAAATTACACAACTGCCTCACTCTGAAGTATTGCACGAAAACATATTGAAGGTGTTTGAATTAACACACGATGCAATTATAAATTTGTTTGCTCACAGACGTACTTTTATGGCTGCTACAGCCTCCGGATTTCAGGTTTTGCGGCTAGACCAGATTCTCTATTTCGAATACTATAACAAGAGAAAATTATGGGAGGTTCTGTTTTCCGATTCCTGGTGTGTGCAACTTAAATGTTCCACTGTTGCCGATGATATTCTGAATTATTCTTCGTCATTTGTTCGTATTAATCAACAATAAATTATCAATATCGATTATCTCGTGGGTATTGGCGGAAATCAATGTCTATTAACTCTGCCTTTAGAGCCGGATACAACGTTGATTATTTCGCGTACTTATTTCAAAGCGTTGCAGGATAGAATAGAAATTATCTGAACAGATTCTTCAATCATCTTCTTTCATATCACTTTTCTAAACCATAAGTAGTATTTTAACGTGTATTTCCTGTTTTTTAGCTCTTTCTTAAAAAATGTAGTTATTAATTTCGGCAACATAGCCACGCTATTTGCAACATAACTTCGTTTTTTGACTAAAATAGCACTTTTTGAAAAAATGACATTTGTTTATTTAAATGGGAAGTTATAACTTTGAATTACAATGGAATATAAAATGTGTCTAAAATAGTTCTTTGATAAAATTGCTTGAAAACGCTATAAATTGGTGCTCTTGTATCACTCTTTGGTACTCTTTCATCACGCATCAGCGTTTTTCTATTATACATCGATACCGATTTGTACTGCTTTGGCATCGAATGACCACTTGTCAGCACTGATTGTTGATACAAGAGCACTTTTTTTTGAGCATTTTAGATCTCATTTGGGCTATATACTCTTTGAATTCAGATTCTTAGTTCTCTCTAAATAATTTTAATAATATAGCGATCATTAATTTTATGGTTCATTTTTTATTATTTAAACGATCATGAGTAAAGAATCGTACAGTATACCTACAGGGGCAAGTGCCCGTTTTGATTATCAACGCAACGCCGTTGAAACTTGTACTGCAAATGCCGCTCTGTGGCATATCTCTACCGAAAGGTTGATCGCAATCGCTTCTTTGCGTATGGATTATGAGTTGAAGTATGCCGTTACAAACAATACAAGCATCCAAATTCTTGCTGCAACTACTGCTCGTGAAGGTGACTGGGCTCTTTTAGAAACTGCCTTGATTGATTTGTATGATCACGACATCCTAAACAACGATGCCATTCCCGCTGAAGGAAAGGATATGTTGCACATTCACAATGGAGCCACTGGTGGAAGTGCTCTTACTACAACACCGACTATCACGCCGGTAGTTGTCCTGGCTGCCGAAGAAATATCGATATTGCATGTGGTATTTACCAATTCAGCAACGTCCACTTCGCATTCCAAACCGGCAAACGTGGCATTTTATGAAATAATTAACAAGGTTGATGCACATGCAGCCGCTCTGCCTGCCGAATGTCCTGAACGAGCAAATATCACCCGTTCGCACGAAGCCGTCGTTTTTACACCCGGTCAACGTGGTAAAACGGTTTCAGCCTTTACCTGCTCGGTAAACCGAAATGGCAAGTTCGGCCCCTAGAGTGGATTGGTGACGGCTATTGTTCCGTAAAAGACCTGCACCGGAGGGTGCAGGGACGAGTTTCGCTATTTTTAATCGCTTCAATAGAACTGTTTATACGCGATTAAAAATAGTGAAACCCCATTCTCGAATTACGAGACCATCCGGGGATGTGACTGTTATTTTACAACTTCCATTACAGGTACGGTTTGCAAAAACAAACTTTTTGGTTGTTGATCCCAAACTCTCAAAGGAGCTGCACACTCTTTGATGTTGTTTATACGGAAATACCAGAAAATCCGAAATAGAGTAGGGAGCGGAAGCCGAAAAGCTGGAGAGTAGGCGTAAAGTATTTAATACATTAATACAATGAAAAAAATAATCTTAAGAATTGTATTCATATGCAATATCTTAGTTGTAAATTCAGCTATGGCTCAATGGGTTCAACAAGCAGATTTTGGAGGTGGTAAAATTTATGATGCAGCTTCTTTTGTTATCGGAAATTATGCATATGTAGCTACCGGTTCTAATAACACATCTTATGGTAAAGGGGTACAGCGATTTATGTATAGGTACGACCCTTCTTCTGATGTATGGAAAAGGATGGCTGATTTACCGCCTGCTGGTGCAGCAACATTTCAAGCTGTAGGATTTGCCATAGGAGAAAAAGGGTATGTTTGCGGAGGTGTTAAAAATGCTGCGCTTTGGGAATATGATCCTGCAACTAATCTTTGGTATCAAAAAATAAATTGCCCGCGTGTGATTGAAGAAGGCATTGGATTTGCAATATCCTCAAAAGCTTATGCAGGATTAGGAGGAGCATCTAGTATTGACTATAAAAATGATTTTTATGAGTATGATCCATCAAAAAACAAATGGACACAACTAAATGATTTTCCAGGAGCTCCAAGACGAGGTAGTATCGGATTTTCAATGGATGGAAAAGGATATGCAGGACTCGGGTATAAAGACATAGGATCGTATAATAAAGGCTATTTTAAAGATCTTTGGGAATATGATCCATTAACAGATGATTGGATTCGTTTACCAGACTTTCCTGGAGAAGCCAGACAAGATGCAATAGGCTTTGGTATAAATGGTGCTATTTATGTTGGCATGGGGGGTATTAATGACTTTTATAAATATGATTTAAAAACTAAAGAGTGGTCAACTTTAAAATATATTCCGGGAAATTATAGAGTATATGCATTTTCATTTTGTATTGGTTCTAGTATTTATTATGGTGGAGGTATGTCTCCAAATCTAGCATCTGATATGTGGAAATATTCCACAGGGAGTGTCACTTCTATAGCAAAAAAACCTAAAATAGAGGATTTCAAATGTTTCCCTAATCCTGTAATTAATGACTTCCGAATCAGTGGTATCGAAGGAATGGTTACGATCATGTTTACGGATTTAAATGGTAAGGTATTGCTAACAAAACAAGTAATAGGCAATGAAACTATATCAGTAAATAATCTCCCTAAAGGTATATATATCGTAAAGATTATAACTTCCGAAGGAGTAATAGCAGGAAAGTTGGTGAAGAAATAATATGGTTTCTTAATTAAGAAGAGGAAATGGAAAATATCTGTAGAGATACGATTTGTGGAATGCAATCAATGGCAATATGTGAAACAAACGCTTTTAATAATCAGTGCTTGCCGGTTAAAAGTAGGTAAACTATAAAAATAGATAAAATTATGAGAGTTAATTATTAATGATGCTACTCGTATAGCAAATATCCAGAAGATAATGCCTAAGGCTTTGAAATATTATAAGAAGTAGATTCTAAAAAATATGGAATTAATAGTTCTGCTTCACAAAGTTGTAGAGCTCCTCAAAACTATCAGTTTGAGTCTTCTGGAACATGTTTAAAGCTATTGCTGCGCAGGCTTCTGCATCGGCCAGTGCATGGTGATGCTGTTTTAAATCGTATCCGCAATGTTCAGATACAGTATGTAATTGATGATTTATCAATCCTTTGTGCATTTTGCGAGATAAACGGCAAGTGCAGTAGAATTGATAGTCGGGATAGGAAAGACCATACAGATTGAATACAGCTTTTAAACAACCTTCATCGAAAGGACTATTGTGAGCAACCAAAGGTAATCCGTTAACTTCAGGACCTATTTGACTCCATACGTCTGGAAAATCCGGCGCATTTTTGGTATCATCAAATACCATTCCGTGAACTTGCGTTGTCCAGTGAGTATAAAAATTGGGGCGTGGACGAATCAGGCTATGAAAACGGTTGGTTATTTCACCGTTATCTACAATGATAACTCCTACACTACATACACTGGTGCGTTGCCCGTTGGCTGTTTCAAAATCAATAGCTGCAAATGGCTCCATAGTTCTCTCTTTATTTTATTTATCTAATAATCCTCTTCTCTATTC
Organism: uncultured Bacteroides sp.; assembly: GCF_963675905.1. Taxonomy (NCBI): domain Bacteria; kingdom Pseudomonadati; phylum Bacteroidota; class Bacteroidia; order Bacteroidales; family Bacteroidaceae; genus Bacteroides; species uncultured Bacteroides sp. The sequence goes on from NZ_OY780936.1 coordinate 4,082,359, forward strand.
TTTTCTTGTGGGTGGGTAACATCCTGATGTAAAACCTCAGCTTCTAGTTGAGCTTTTGACTTACTTTGTGTAACAATAAAGACTCCGATAAAAACTAATATAATTGCACTAGACTTTGACCATCCGAAAGTATCCATTCCTATACTCACGGCTACAAAGGATGCTACGATGGGTTGAACATAATTGTACATACTCACAATAGTGGGGCGAAGTGCTTTTTGTCCGGTCATTACAAACAAGTAAGCAAGAAAAGTAGCAGCTAACACCACAAAAGATATCTCAGTATATATTATTAAGGGCACTGTTGAAAAGTTGATTGTGGCAATATCATTGTACGAGAATGGAATAAAACACATTGAAGCATAAATGAACATCCACTTCATAATTGTAACAGAAGAATATTTTTCAATTAATCCTTTAAAGACTGTCAGATAAATAGCAAAGCTTAATTGGGCAGTAAGGCAAAGCATATCACCTAATATATTGCCCGATTTATCTCCTGTGGCACTTTGACTTGTTAATATAAGTAATAAAGCCCCAATGGCTCCGACGAAAACTCCGAGAACTTTTTTCCCGGTAACTGGTTCTTTAAGTACAATGGCGGCAACAATCATTGTTACAATTGGAGCCATAGTTGTTACAATTGAAGCATCTATAGGAGACGTTAATGAAAGACCGAAAATGAAAGTTCCCTGGTTTAAAACAATCCCAAATAGTGATGCAAAGAAAAGCATTAACAGATCTTCATGCTTTACATGTTCTTTTTTGGTGAAAATAGATATTATCCAGAAAGCAATTGCTGCTCCGAAAAAACGGAAAGTGGTAAGTGCCAGAGGAGGAATACCGTAATCAAGTACAGCTTTTCCGATTGGAGAATTCAATCCCCAGATAACACTTGCCGCCAACATGGCAATATGTCCTTTATAATTTTTGTCATTATTCATATTTATCAAATTAATATTCGGGCAAAGTTAATTCTTATAATTTGTAATGGCAATAATGTATTATTGAATTGTTTTCTTGAAAATATTCTTTAACTTTGCGATTGTAACGTAAAATAAGCCTTTTAGTGAATAAAATTGAAATAATATGCAATATTAAAAACAAAAAGGTAGTTATATAGCTTTATTTCTTAATATATAAAAATAATCTCATGGTACATGACATTGAAATGCTAAAGAGATTTTACTCCTCTTTTGTGGATAGGGTTGCTTCTTCTCGTAAGAACATTGGTCGCCCTATGACTTTAGCTGAAAAAATACTATATGCTCATCTATATGATGTGAATCAGACAACAAGTTTTCAGCGTGCTGAAGATTACGTAAACTTCCGTCCAGATCGTGTGGCGATGCAGGATGCAACTGCTCAGATGGCTTTACTGCAATTTATGAATGCCGGAAAATCGAAATCGGCAGTACCTGCTACAGTGCATTGCGACCATTTAATCCAGGCATATAAAGGTGCAGGAGTAGATATTGAAACTGCAACCTCAACAAATAAAGAAGTATATGATTTCCTTAGGGATGTTTCTTCTAAATATGGTATTGGCTTCTGGAAACCAGGTGCCGGTATTATTCATCAGGTAGTATTGGAAAACTATGCTTTCCCAGGTGGAATGATGGTTGGTACGGATTCTCATACTCCTAATGCCGGTGGCTTGGGAATGATTGCCATTGGTGTAGGTGGTGCCGATGCTGTTGATGTAATGACTGGAATGGAGTGGGAGCTAAAGATGCCTAAACTGATTGGTGTGAAGCTAACTGGAAAGATGAATGGATGGGCTTCTCCTAAAGATGTTATTCTAAAGTTGGCTGGAATCTTAACTGTAAAAGGTGGAACCAATGCAATTATTGAATATTTTGGAGAAGGTGCTGCATCTCTTTCTGCTACAGGTAAAGCTACCATTTGTAATATGGGAGCTGAAGTTGGTGCAACTACTTCCCTGTTTGCTTATGATGTGCAAATGTCTGAATACCTTCGTGCTACGGAACGTGCAGAAGTAGCAGATATGGCTGATGAAATCTCAATAGAATTGAAAGCTGATGCAGAAGTGCTTGAAGCTCCGCAAAAATATTATGATCGTATTATTGAAATAGATCTGTCTGTATTGGAACCATATATCAATGGTCCGTTTACTCCTGATGCTGCATGTCCTATTTCTGAATTTGCAGCTAAAGTAATCGCAAATGATTATCCACGTAAAATGGAGGTTGGATTGATAGGATCCTGTACAAACTCCTCTTATCAGGATATTAGTCGGGCTGCTTCTGTTGCTCGTCAGGCTATCGATAAGAAGTTAACGGTTTCTGCACCGTTAATTGTAAATCCGGGTTCTGAAAGAGTATATCAGACAGCTTTACGTGATGGAATGATTGATACTTTCGAAACTGTTGGCGGAACAATAATGGCAAATGCTTGCGGTCCATGTATTGGTCAGTGGAAACGTATTACGGATGATCCTACCCGTAAGAATGCAATTGTTACATCTTTCAACCGTAACTTTGCTAAGCGCGCAGATGGTAACCCAAATACATTTGCGTTTGTGGCTTCCCCCGAATTAACGGTAGCTTTGACTATTGCCGGTGATCTTTGCTTTAATCCGCTGAAAGATACATTGACCAATGAAGATGGCGAACAAGTTAAACTGTCCGAACCACAAGGTGACTATTTACCTGCACAAGGTTTTGCTCAGGGAGATAACGGATACATTGCTCCAACAGGTGCAGTAGCCGATGTGAAAATAGATCCATCTTCTAATCGTCTGCAGGTTCTTCAACCTTTTCAAGCTTGGGATGGAAACGAATTATTGAATATGCCTTTACTTATCAAGGCTCAGGGCAAATGTACAACAGATCATATTTCAATGGCAGGTCCATGGCTTCGTTTCCGCGGACATCTGGAAAATATTTCAGATAACATGTTGATGGGTGCAGTGAATGCTTTCAATAGCAAAACAAATTCTGTTTATAACCGCGAGACTGGTGAATATGATGCCGTTTCTGCTGTTGCAAAACAATATAAATCATTAAACGTTGCTTCTATAGTAGTTGCAGAAGAAAATTATGGAGAAGGTTCTTCTCGTGAACATGCAGCAATGGAACCACGTTTCTTAAATGTACGTGTAATTTTGGCAAAGAGTTTTGCCCGTATTCATGAAACCAATCTTAAGAAACAAGGAATGCTTGCCCTTACTTTTGCTAATAAAGATGATTACAACCGCATTCAGGAGTATGATAAGATTTCAATTGTAGGATTAGGATCTTTTGCCCCAGGCAGATCATTAATGGCTATCTTGCAGCATGAAGATGGAACTCAGGAAAGTTTCGAGGTATTGCATACTTATAATGAACAACAGATTGGCTGGTTCCGTGCCGGATCTGCTTTGAACAGTAAATAACTTACAGGTAATTAGATAAATAGGTAGATAGATATGAAAATAACGAAAGAAAATGGTTGCCTTGTTATACCCGATTGTGTAACAGTTCCCTTTATTATGGGAGATGGGGTGGGAGCTGAAATTACTCCTGCAACTCAGGCTATTGTTAATGCAGCTGTGAAGGTTGCATATCAGGGAAAGAAAGAGATTGAATGGATGGAAATTCTGGCTGGAGAAAAAGCTTTCAATGCTACAGGCTCATGGTTGCCAGATGAAACAATGCAGGCTTTTAAAGATTATCTTGTTGGAATTAAAGGTCCATTGACTACTCCTATTGGTGGAGGTATCCGTTCTTTGAACGTGGCTTTAAGACAAGGACTCGATTTATTTGTCTGTCTTCGTCCGGTTCGTTGGTTCCGTGGAGTTGTTTCTCCCGTAAAAGAACCACAGAAAGTAAATATGCATATTTTCCGTGAAAACACAGAAGATATTTATGCCGGTATTGAATGGGAACAAGGAACTCCTGAAGCTGAAAAATTCTATAATTTTCTTCGTGATGAGATGGGAGTAACGAAAGTTCGTTTCCCCGAAACATCTTCTTTCGGAGTTAAACCTGTATCTAAAGAAGGAACCGAACGCCTGGTTCGTGCTGCTATTCAGTATGCTTTAACAAATGGCCTGCCTAGTGTGACTATTGTGCATAAAGGTAACATTATGAAATTCACTGAAGGTGGATTTAAAAAATGGGGTTATGAGTTGGCAGAACGTGAATTTGGTAAAGAACTAAGTGAAGGCAAAATTGTTATTAAAGATGTTATTGCAGATGCATTTTTGCAAAATACATTGCTTATTCCGGAGGAATATTCTGTTATTGCTACATTGAATCTGAATGGTGATTATATTTCAGATCAGTTGGCAGCAATGGTTGGAGGTATTGGTATTGCACCGGGTGCGAATATCAATTATAATTCGGGGCATGCTGTTTTCGAGGCTACTCACGGAACAGCTCCTAATATTGCCGGAAAGAATATTGTAAATCCATCTTCATTATTGCTTTCGGCAGTAATGATGCTCGAATATTTTGGTTGGAACGAAGCTGCTAATCTGATTACTTCGGCTATGGAGCAGGCTTTTGAAAGTGGTAAAGCTACCAACGATCTGGCTCGGTTTATGCCGAATGGAGTCTCTTTATCAACAACTGAGTTCCGCGATTTAATTGTTTCTATCATTCAAGGATAAATAAATGTACGCTTATGAAAAAGGAATATATCATATATAAATTGTCTGAGTCGATTAAGAGTACCGCTAAGATAGACAATGAGTTATTCACATTGTTTGGCGTTAAGCGTGGGTTACGCAACGAAGATGGTACCGGAGTTTTGGTAGGACTTACCAAAATTGGTAATGTAGTTGGTTACGAACGTATTCCTGGCGGTGGACTGCAACCGATTCCCGGGAAATTGTTTTACCGTGGACTGGATGTTGAGGATATTGCACATGCAGTTATGCAGGAACGTCGTTTTGGATTTGAGGAAGTTGCTTACTTATTACTTTCGGGCGGTCTGCCTGATAAAGAAGAATTGGCTTCTTTCAGAGACCTGATTAATGAAAATATGCCTTTGGAGCAAAAGGTGAAAATGAACATCCTTGATCTGGAAGGAAATAATATTATGAATATTCTTGCTCGTAGCGTACTCGAAATGTATACTTACGATGCAAATCCCGATGATACATCACGTGATAACCTGATGCGTCAGAGTATTGAACTGATTTCCAAGTTCCCAACAATTATTGCTTATGCATATAATATTCTTCGTCATGCCACTTTTGGATTGTCGTTACATATACGTCACCCGAAAGAGGAACTTTCTATTGCAGAGAATTTCCTTTATATGCTGAAGAAGGAATATACTGACCTGGAAGCACGTACACTCGATTTGTTGTTGATTATTCATGCTGAGCATGGTGGTGGTAATAACTCTACATTTACTGTAAGAGTAACATCTTCAACCGGAACTGATACTTATTCTTCTATTGCTGCAGGAATTGGTTCGTTGAAAGGACCTTTGCATGGTGGTGCAAATATTCAGGTTGTAGATATGTTTAATCACCTGAAAGAACATATTCATGACTGGACAAATGTAAAAGAGATCGATACATATATGAATCGTATTTTAAATAAAGAGGCATATAATAAAACCGGACTTATTTACGGTATCGGACATGCTGTTTATACTATTTCAGATCCGCGTGCAATATTGCTTAAGGAAATGGCTCGTGAACTGGCAAAAGAAAAAGGACGTGAAGAAGAGTTTAACTTCTTGGAATTGCTAGAAGAACGTTCTATAGAATGTTTCAATAAATTTAAAGGAGCCGGCGGTAAGAAAGTTTGTAGTAATGTGGACTTCTACTCTGGATTTGTATACGAAATGATTGGCTTGCCTCAGGAAATATATACTCCTCTGTTTGCCATGTCTCGTATTGTGGGATGGTCGGCTCATCGTATTGAAGAACTCAATTTCGAGGGTAAACGTATCATTCGTCCGGCTTACAAGAATGTGCTTGAGGTACAAGAGTATATCCCTATTTCTGACCGAATATAGTCTATATGGAAAATGTGATTACTCAATCAATGAATAACCTTCTTCGCCTTCTTGGACTCTCGTCTGAGGAGGCGAATAGTTTAGATCAATGGGTTATTTTTGGAATAATTATTGGGATTGCTTTATTGGCCGATTTTGTTTGCAAGATTGTTTTGCTCAAAATCGTAAAGAAGCTTGTGACCAAAACCAAAGCAACATGGGATGATATTGTTTTTGATGAAAAGGTTACTACTAAGCTGTGTCATATTGTAGCTCCTGTACTTATTTACTTCTTATATCCTATTGCTTTTCCGGAAACTTCAACTCTTCACTTTTTTATTTTAAAGATTACTGAGGTGTATCTCATTGCGGTTGTGATGCGATTTTTTATCACATTCTGTACCGCGATATATATTGTTTACGATCAGATTGAAAAGTATCACGACCGTCCACTTAAAGGATTACTGCAAACAGTGCAGGTTGTTATCTTTTTTGTTGGTGGCATACTCATCTTTAGTGTATTGTTTGATAAATCTCCGGCTTCTCTTCTTGCCGGATTGGGTGCTTCGGCAGCTGTGCTGATGTTGGTATTCAAGGATAGCATAATGGGATTTGTTTCTGGTATTCAACTATCTGCAAATAATATGCTTCGTCCGGGCGACTGGATTTCAATGCCTAAATATAATGCAGATGGTGTTGTTATTGATGTTACTTTAAACACGGTGAAGGTTCGTAACTGGGATAATACAATTACTACAATACCACCCTATGCATTGGTAAGTGATTCTTTTCAGAACTGGAGAGGAATGCACGAATCAGGAGGACGTCGGGTAAAGCGTTCCATCAATATAGATATGAACAGCGTAAAGTTCTGTACACCCGAGATGCTGGAGAAATTTCGTAAGATTGCCCTGCTGAAGGATTATATTGAAGAGACAGAAGCAAAATTAAAAGCTTATAATCAGGAATGTGGGGTTGATGATTCTGTACTTGTTAATGGACAAAGACAAACGAATCTTGGTGTATTTCGTGCATATCTGGAACGTTACTTAAGAAGCCTTTCTGCGGTTAATCAGGAGATGCATCTTATGGTGAGACATCTACAACCTACAGAAAAAGGAATCCCGATGGAACTTTACTTTTTTTCTATCTCAAAAGTATGGGTTGAATACGAAACATTGCAGGCTGATGTAATGGATCACGTACTTGCTGTTATATCCGAATTTGATTTGGCGGTATTCCAAAACCCGACTGGTGCTGATTTTAGCTCTATCAAAAAATAATTTATTTGCAGAGCGTTGCATTGTTGATAAAGTATTGTATATTTGCCTGTACAATACTTTGTTAACTAATGCCAGATGAATACACACGCTAATCACATTATACACGAAATAACACCTCTTTCCGATAAAGATTGTTTTTATATTGCAGAACGTTATAAGAAAGAGTTTACTTACCCCATACATAGTCATCAGGAATTTGAACTTAATTTTACTGAGAAAGCAACTGGAGTCAGACGTATTGTAGGCGATTCTGTAGAAGTGGTTGGCGAATATGACTTGGTTCTTATTACAGGTAAGGATCTGGAACATGTTTGGGAACAGTCTGAATGTAAATCGGAGGAGATAAGGGAAATTACTATTCAATTCTCATCAGACCTCTTTTTCAAGAGCTTTATAAATAAAAATCAGTTCGATAGCATCCGGAAGATGTTGGAGCGTGCTCAGAAAGGACTCTGTTTTCCAATGTCGGCTATTCTTAAAGTCTATCATCTGCTTGATACTCTTGCCACAGAGAAAGAAGGCTTTTATGCTGTGATTAAGTTTATGACTATACTTTATGAACTATCGCTTTGTGATGATGCACATACTCTTTCAAGTTCATCGTTTGCAAAAATAGGAATGCATTCTGATAGCCGTCGGGTACAGAAGGTTCAGGACTATATTAATGATCATTATAAAGAAGAAATTCGTTTGTCGAAACTAGCCGATTTGGTAGGAATGACTTCTGTATCTTTCAGCCGCTTCTTTAAACTTCGTACAGGGAAAAATCTTTCTGATTTTATTATTGATATCCGTTTAGGCTATGCCACCCGTTTGCTTGTTGACTCTACTAAGTCTGTTGCTGAAATTTGTTACGAATGCGGATTCAACAATCTTTCTAACTTCAATAGAATATTCAAAAAGAAAAAAGAGTGTTCACCAAAAGAGTTCAGAGATAACTATAGAAAAACGAAAATAGTTGTTTAAACCCTATTCTTGTTTTTATTTGTATTAATGGCTATTCTATAACCTCGCTCTTCATAGTGCGGAAAAACACCCCTTGTTTTTTGTTATTATAGGGGGTGGAACTAATTTTTCCGCAGCTTATAATCAGACAATTAAGTCGAAAAGTAAAAAAGTATGTCGGAAAAGCTGGTGAATAGTTTTAAAACTCAAGGGTTGTTTCGAGTTAAAAAGTGTTTCATGCCTGATTTGTAGATGATTACTTTTATGAAAGTAGTGCCCATTTGATTATATGCTGACAAAATGAAGATTTTTAATGATAGGTGTTTACACTTGTTAACTTTTGGAGGCTGTAACTTGTTTCATGTAATTTATCCATGTTTTATTTACTAATCTCTTATATCCCGCCCTTTTTTTATAAAAAGTATCTGCCCGGCTTTTCAAAAAATAAAAGGAAGTATTCTCCAAAGGCTGGTTTATAATTTTAATTTATTGGCGGCAGATTTTGAGTATATTGGTTTTGTATCGCCCGTGTAAACTATGGTGTATGTAATATGGATCTTATCTGTTTCTGCATGTTTTTCATCCTTTATTTTTCGTTTTTCATCTTTCATCTATAAGGAAAGCCTTATATTTGCCTTCAAATGTTAACACTATGAAGAAATTACTCAGTATATTTATGATGTGCTGGCTAACTTGCCAGTTGTTTGCTAATCCTATCACAGGAATGTTGGAACGAATTGATAAAGGTGCTTCCAAAAAAATTGCCATTGAATTAAAAAGTATCGGAGACAAAGATTATTTTGAGCTCGATCAAAAAGGTAATCAGGTAGTGGTGCGTGCTAATAATTATGTAAGTGCGGCTTCCGGAATTAACTGGTATCTTAAATATTATGCAGGAGTGCATTTGTCATGGAATGGCATGGCAGCAAAATTACCAGCTGTTTTACCTAAAGTGACAAAGAAAGAACGTCATGAAACTTCACTAAAACTACGTTACGATTTCAATTATTGCACATTCTCTTATTCTATGGCTTTCTGGGATTGGAAACGTTGGGAACAGGAAATTGACTGGATGGCATTGCATGGCATTAATTTACCGCTGGCTGTAGTAGGCGAGGAGTGTGTATGGTTTAATATGCTCAAAAAACTGGGCTACCCTAAAGAAGAAATAAATAAATTCATTTCCGGACCAGCTTTTATGGCTTGGTGGGAAATGAATAATCTGGAAGGATGGGGCGGTCCGAATCCTGATTCATGGTATATACAACAAACTGCTTTGCAAAAGAAGATTGTAAAACGCATGAGGGAATATGGTATTGAACCTGTATTTCCCGGTTACTCTGGAATGGTGCCTCATGATGCAAAAGAAAAATTAGGATTGAATGTAACTGAACCCGAATTGTGGAACGGATACTTACGCCCTGCATTTTTGCAACCAACTGACAGTCGTTTCAAAGAGATTGCAGCTTTGTACTATAAAGAACAGGAAGCTCTTTTCGGTAAAGCTAGTTACTATTCAATGGACCCGTTCCACGAAGCAAAAGGAATTGAAAAAGTAGATCTTGATGCTGCCGGAAAAGCAGTAATGGATGCTATGAAGAAAGTAAATCCGAAAGCGGTGTGGGTTGTTCAGGGATGGACAGAAAATCCACGGGAAGATATGATAAGGAGAAATTCTATGGAGCTTTATACCGTTCATCATTTTTGCCGAGGGTATTTAATGACATAGATGGAAGTTATCCTTCTTTTGCAAAAGGTACTCCAATCCGTAAGATAGAAAAGGGTGATTATTATGATGATTTTAGCATGTGGGACACCTATCGTGCTTTGCATCCTCTCTTGACAATCATTGATTCTAAAAGGGATGGCGAGATGGTTCAGTCGTTAGTTGAGAAATATAAGCAAGGTGGTTGGTTACCCATCTTCCCTTGTTGGAACAGTTACACGGCAGCCATGATTGGCGATCACTGTATTTCGGTTATTGGAGATGCTTATATAAAAGGCATAAAAGGTTTTGATGTTGAAACAGCTTATAAAGCTATGCGGCAGAATGCTTTTCAATCACCGGCTTCGTTCGAAGATTATAAAAACGGTATGGGGCGCAGGGCATTGACTTCTTACACGAAGTATGGGTACATTCCATTGGAAGACTCTGTGCCGGAAGCATTTCATATGAATGAGCAGGTTTCTCGTACATTGGAATATGCGTATGATGATTATGTATTGGCACAAGTAGCTAGGAAACTAGGGAAAATGTCAGATTATAAGTTGCTTGCTAAGCGTGCAAAGAACTGGCAAAATGTGATTGATAAACGAACCGGATACGCTCAGGGAAGGCATGCTGACGGCACATTCCTTAATGCTGATAATGCATTTGGCTTCGCACGGTTCATAACCGAAGGAGCACCTTGCCACTACACGTGGTATGTTCCGCAGGATGTGCAAGGATTAGTTGAATGGATGGGTGGCAAGAATAAGTTTGTAAGCAAGCTGGACTCCATGTTTAGCGAATTACGATATTGGCACGGCAATGAGCCTTGCCATCAGATAGCTTACTTATATAATTATGTAGGTGAGCCCTGGAAAACCCAGAAGCTGGTTTGCCATATTCGCAATACAGAATATGTTAATGCTCCGGGGGGATTGTCTGGTAATGATGATGCCGGTCAGATGTCTGCCTGGTATGTGTTTTCAGCGATGGGATTTTATCCTGTTTGTCCCGGAAATCCATATTATGTAATAGGTTCTCCGGCATTTGAAAAGATGACTATCCGCCTTGAGAACGGGAAAGAGTTTGTAGTAAAAGCTCATGGCGTTTCAGCAGAGAACATTTATATCCAGTCGGCTACGTTGAATGGAAAAAGATTTGAGAATAGTTACATAACTCATAAGCAGATTCTCGAAGGAGGAATCCTCGAATTTGTTATGGGGGCTGTACCGAATAAGAACTGGGCTGCGAAAAAGGAGAATTGTCCGCAATCTATTTCCTCATTAGATAAAAAAGAACAAATTATAAAAGTTAACAACTAATACATAGAAGATGATGAGACTAAAGTTTTTAGTAGCCCTTTTCGGTATAGGGCTTATGACATCCTGCCATACTAGCAAGACAGATTTTGATATTCGTGATTATGGAGCGAAAGGAGACAGCATAACGGATAATGCAGAAGCAATACAAGAAGCTATTGATGATTGTAATAAATCCGGGGGAGGCCGGGTAATTATTCCGGGTGACGGAGTATATATGACTGGTCCGATTACCGTAGCGTCTTATGTAGATCTGCATCTGGAAGCAAATGCTAAGTTATTGGCTAATCCGGACGAAAAAGTTTATAATAAGAGTGCTTTTCGCGATAATAAAGGCGAGGGTATGATGTGGATTAGCGGTACTAATATTGTGCAATTCTCTATCAGTGGAAAAGGTAAAATAGATGGTAATGGTGTTGCCTTTATGGGTAAGGAACTGGAAGATTCTTATGAATTGAAACCTGTTCACGAATTCGATCCTCGTCCGCACGTACTTACTTTAATTAATGGCAAAGATATCCGCATCAAAGATGTTACTATTGGTAATTCGGCTTATTGGACTGTACACCTTGTAGGTTGTAACGATGTTGTAGTTGATGGAGTAAACATTTTGAATAACCTGAAAATCCGTAATGGAGATGGTATTGATGTAGATCACTCAAAGAATGTGCGCATTAGTAACTGTTTTATTGAATCGGGTGATGACTGTATATGTCTCAAGAATCGTCGTGAATACCAGGAACTTGGACCATGCGAGAATGTTTTAGTAACTAATTGTACAATGACTTCCCGTTCATGCGCTATTAAAATAGGTTCTGAAAATATGGATCGTATCAGTCATGTAGTAGTAAATAACTGTATTATCAGAGATAGTAATCGTGGTATTGGTATTCAGAATCGCGATGAAGGTACAGTGGAAAATGTTATTTTCTCTAATATAGAGGTAGATTGTAAACTCTTCTCAAATGTGTGGTGGGGAAAATCTGAAGCAATTTATGTAACTGCCTATACTCGTAAAGCAGGAGATCACAAAGATGCAGGATGGCGTTTTCCTAAAGGAATAGCCGACTATGAGGTAGGAGCTGTTACTGATATTAGTTTCAACAATATAAAGTGCGAGAGTGAAAATGGTGTATTCCTTGGCGCAGAAGCAAAAGATAAGATTCAGAATATCTATTTTGACCAGGTAGATTTGATGATTTGCAAGCGTACCAACTACGAAGGTGGCATTTATGACAAGCGTCCATGTAAAGGCGATGAATTTGTGAAAGGAAAAACATACGGATTCTATCTTGATAATGCATCAAATGTAAATATCCGCAATTCAACAGTTCGTTGGGGAGACACCCGTCCGTCTTATTTTGCCGACACAATGTTTAGTCAGAATATAGATGGTTTGCAAACTGTTAATCTGAAGTAATTTTTTTTCTTATGAAAAGGTGTTTGTTTGTAGTTATGTTTGTGGTAAGCCTCTGCCCAAATCTTTTGGGCAGAGGCTGCCCTCTATCTGGAGAGACAATAAAAATTGCAGTATTATCGGATGTTCATATGCAGGATACATCTTATGTTCGTTCCATGGATGCCCAACTACATTCCACCCGTCTGTTTAATGAAAACTATTTTGCCTTTATCTCTGCGCTAGACGATATTGCAAAGAGAAATATACATTATGTTCTTTTGCCAGGTGACCAGACTGACGATGGACAATTGATAAATGTGCGTAAGGTTCGTGAAATACTCGATTCTTACTCTGTCCGCTACAATATGCACTTTTTTATGATGACCGGCAATCATGATCCGGCACGCCCTTTCTCTAATAATGACCAAGGAGAAATGAAAAAGCTGGGTTATAATGAAATACATAACGAATGGGCTTCTTTTGGATTTTACCCGCAAAAAGAGTATCAGTTTTGGGCAACCCCGTTCAGCACATATACTTATGAAAACTATACCTATGATGAGGCTGCTAAACAAGCAGACTGGAGCAAGCGGACTTATGCTTTTGAAAATAAAAAGCCGGCGATTCAAGATGGGAGCTATCTGGTAGAACCGGTAAAAGGATTGTGGTTATTGGCTATTGATGCTTCTGTATACTATCCGCAGACAACTGAAGGCGATAGCATTCTCACTTTTGAAGGAGCCAGATCTGTTTATAATGAAGGGTTTAAAGCCAAACCTTATCTCTTTCCTTGGATAACTAAGGTGGCAGCTCAGGCTAAAAAGTATGGAAAAAAGCTGGTGACTTTCAGCCATTTCCCGATGGCCGATTATAATGATGGGGTAGCCCAGTATATTCCCGATATTGCTGCACCGGGTAAGTTCGATATGTATCGCTTCCCGAATTCTGCTATGGCCCAACTCCTGGCAGATGCCGGAATTACTCTTCATCTGGGTGGACACATGCACATGAATGATGAACAAGTATCAGTTTCAAAGAAAGGAAATCGTCTTTTAAATATTCAGGTTCCTTCTACAGCCGGTTATGTGCCTGGATATAAAATTCTTAAGCTGAATAATGGAACAGTTGAGGCTGAGACTATTTCTTTGGATACTGTAAAAGGATTTAATAGTTTTTTCTCACGTTATAGGGCAGAGCATGATTCTTTGCAGCGAGCAGGCAAACAACCTTTATGGGACGAATCAATTCTAAACTCAAAGAACTATCGTCAATTCTGCGAAGCTCATTTAAGAGAGCTCACTCGTCTGCGTTATCTCCCTAACGATTTTAAACCGATGGCAAAGGAACGTTTTGCTTCAATGAAAGCTTCAGAACTATTTGCTTATGCGAATATAAAAAGCACTCCTAAATCTGCAGATTGGACAGGCTTCGATATGCTGGTAGATTTCTATAAACTCCGTTTTGGTGGTAAACTGGCTCTGAAGGATATAGATTCCGGTAGGCTGAAACAGTATAAAGAAATATCCTGTAAGGTAGTTCAGAAAAAGTCCTCAACAGATTTCGATAAGTTTATGGTTAGTTTCTGTCGCATCTTTCTGGCACAAATGGAAGATGGAAAATGATATAACAATATCCACTTCACTATAAGGTTAACAAACTGTGCTAAATCTTCTATAGTATAAATCAAACTATTTAACTCATCTGAGTCTAAAACTATATAATATATGTACATATAATATAGTTTTCTTATCATTCTTCTTCTTTATTGAGCATATATTAAGATTGTCCTGTACAAAAGAATTAATTCTTCTGTACAGAACAATCTTTTCTTTTGTACAAAAGAATGCAATCTTTTGTACAAGATAATATTAATTATTCTAGATGAGTTAAAATTGTATTATGAATTGATAAATAATGCACGGATTTATTTTTTGGAAATATATACATTTGCAACTGTGTAAAAATGAAAAGCTGTTATACCTTAAATTTTAAATAGTATGAAATATATCTTGTCTCTCTTCCTATTGCTTTTTTCTTTTATAGGATATTCCTCTGCTCAAAGCAAGTCTTCTTTTATTCATGTAGAAAAAGGTCGTTTTATGCTGAACGGTTCACCTTATTATTATATAGGTACTAATTTCTGGTATGGAGCCATTCTTGGTTCTGAAGGTGAAGGTGGAAATCGGGCACGATTGAATAAAGAACTCGATTATTTAAAATCAATAGGTATTAATAATCTTAGGGTATTGGTTGGAGCTGATGGTGAGAATGGCATCAGATCTAAAGTAGAACCAACCCTGCAAAAATCGCCGGGAGTATATAATGATACTATATTAGCCGGACTGGATTATTTATTATATCAAATGGGGAAACGAAAAATGTATGCCGTTCTTTATTTGAATAATTCATGGGAGTGGACCGGCGGATACTCACAATATCTTCAATGGGCCGGTTATGGCAAGGCTCCTGTTCCGGCAATTGACGGATGGCCTGCATACATGGCTTTTGTGAAGCAGTTCCCAAAGTCTGATTCTGCAAAAAAGCTATTTCATAATTATGTAAATGATATCATTGGCAGAACAAATCGCTATACAAAGAAAAAATATGTAAATGATCCGTATATCATGTCCTGGCAGATAGGAAATGAGCCACGTGCTTTTGCAGATGAAAATAAAGAACCCTTTGCACTATGGATTGCCGACGTGGCAGCCCAGATAAAAAGTCTGGATAAAAACCACATGGTATCTACCGGAAGCGAAGGAAAGCATGGATGCGAACAGGATATTAACCTTTTTGAAAGAATTCATGCCGATAAGAATGTAGATTATATGAATATACACCTTTGGCCTTATAACTGGAGCTGGGTAACAAAAGATAGTCTTTCCGAAAAACTCCAGTCGGCTAAAGAAAAAACAAAGAAATATATATTCGAACATCTGGCAATAGCTAAAAAACATCACAAACCTGTGGTGATGGAAGAATTTGGATTTCCTCGCGATGGCTTTAAGTTCTCCAAAGAAAGCACAACCAACTCTCGTGATTCATTTTATAAATACGTATTCGAGCTGATTATTGCAGATAAGAAAGCCGGAGGTCCTTTTGCCGGATGTAATTTCTGGGGATGGGGAGGCTTCGCCAATCCTTCAAAGGAACATATTTACTGGCAAAAAGGAGACGATTACTGTGGCGATCCGGCTCAGGAAGAACAAGGACTGAACTCTGTTTTTGCATCAGATAAATCGACAGTGAAAATAATTAAAGAGTCAGTCCTGAAATTTAAATAACCAATAATTTGTAAATCTGATAAATAATGAAAAAGTATTTTCTTTTATTCTCTCTTTTCTGTTTCTCTTGTCTAAGTTCTGTGAAAGCACAGAAGTATGAGGAACTGGCAAAGACTCCTCCTATGGGATGGAATAGCTGGAATAAATTTGCCTGCGATATCAATGAAGAAATTATTCGCGGAGTTGCCGACAAGATGGTTGAATCCGGACTGCGCGATGCAGGATATATTTATTTAAACTTGGACGATTGCTGGCATGGCAAACGTGATAGTCTGGGATTTATTACTGCCGATCCGGTTAAATTCCCTTCGGGCATTAAAGCTTTAGCCGATTATATTCACTCTAAAGGTTTAAAAATTGGTATCTATTCGGATGCGGGTAGACAAACTTGCGGTGGTCGTCCGGGAAGTCTTGGTCACGAATATCAGGATGCACTAACTTATGCAAAATGGGGAATAGATTATCTGAAATATGACTGGTGCAATACCGAAGATGTAAATCCGATAGGTGCTTATAACCTGATGAAGGATGCTCTTCGCGCTGCCGGACGTCCTATCTTGTTCAGCATGTGCGAATGGGGAAATAGTAAACCATGGACATGGGCAAAAGATACCGGACACATGTGGCGTACTACCGGTGATATTTTTAATTGCTTCGATTGTGTAGATGAACATCCGGGATGGAAAGCCTTTGGTGTATTACAGATTCTGGATATGCAGGAAGGGCTTCGTAAATATGCCGGTCCCGGACATTGGAACGATCCGGATATGCTGGAAGTTGGTAACGGACAAAAAGTAAATCAGGATCGTGCGCATTTCTCTATGTGGTGCATGCTTGCAGCTCCGTTGATTTTAGGAAATGATATTCGTAATATGTCCGACGAAACAAAAGCAATCATCATGAATAGAGATGTAATTGCTATTGATCAGGATACTCTTGGCGTTCAAGGTTTGAAGGTTGCTTCACAAGATGGAATTGAAGTTTGGTTTAAACCACTTGCCGGAGGCGACTGGGCATTCTGCATGCTCAATCGTTCCAATGAAGATAAGGAATATGAAATCAATTGGCAGAAATTTAATTTTGATGATGAAGTTTCTAAACGTTCCACTAATTTTCATAATACCACCTATGTAATAAAGAATTTGTGGACAAAAAAAGTTGAAGGAAGTACCAAAAAAGATAAAAAAGTATCAGTTCCGGCTCAGGATGTACTATTATACAGATTATCCATTGCAAAATAAAGAATATCATGTTTTTAAATAATATAAGGAAAGGTTTGGTTTGTTTGTTTTTGGTCAGTCTCTCAATCTCTTTATCTGCTCAGGCAGATAAAGAGTTAGGGGGCTTATCTTATAAGGTTAAGCAAGCAAACGATTGGGTATTTTATTCACCTCAGAATCCTGAAATACAGATTCTAGTGAAGAATACCAGGAACGATGCAGCAAAAGCTACACTAAATCTGCAAATAACTACAGATGATTTCAAACCAGTACATCGGTTTGCACAATCTCTCTCTCTCAGTAAAGGTGATTCTATAGAGGCCGATTTCTCTTTTTCTGTTCCTGCACCAGGTTTTTACCGCTGTACAGTAACTCAGGAAGTTGATGGAGTTGTTAATGAAGTTAAGAAGTTCAATATTGGTTATGAACCGGAATATATTTTCTCTTTACCCGATAATAAACCCGATTTGCGTAAATTCTGGGATGAAAGTCTGGCTGAGCTGGCTAAGGTTGCGCCTGAATATAAACTAACTCTGATCCCCGATTCTTCAACTAATCAGCGTAAATTATATAAGGTAAGTATGAAGTCTTTTGGAGGTGTGGAAATCTCCGGATATTATTGTGCTCCGGTAAAAAAAGGAAAATATCCGGCAATCATTAGTTACATGGGCTATGGTTCCAAACCTTGGTCACCAAAGCCTAACGATAATCCCGGTTTTGTAGAATTTGTGTTATCAGTTCGCGGACAGGGATTGCAACAACCAACCAATATTTATGGAGACTGGATTACTTATGGAATGCAGTCGAAAGAAGATTATTACTACCGTGGTGCTTTTATGGATTTGGTTCGTGCGATCGACTTTGTTGCTTCTCGTCCCGAAGTAAATACAAAAAATATCTTTGCAGAAGGAGGTAGTCAGGGTGGTGCATTCACAATGGCAGCTTGTGCACTCGATCATCGTATTGCAGCAGCAGCTCCCTTTATTCCTTTCCTTTCAGATTATCCCGATTATTTTAAGATTGTTCATTGGCCGGGTGATGCGGTTAAAGCAGCTTTGGCAAAACAGTCATCAATAAGTGAAACCCAGTTGTATGATATGCTATCTTATTTTGATATAAAGAATCTGGCAGGTTGGATTAAGTGCCCTATAATAATGGCTTCAGGCTTGCAGGATGAAGTTTGTCCCCCTCATACAAATTTCTCTGGTTATAATCGTATCAGTACTGAAAAAGAATACATTATTAATCCCACCTATGGGCATGATGTACCTTCTTCTTGGTGGAATATTCGTATGGAATTCTTTAAAAGGCATATGAGATAATTAAGAATTGATAACATTATTGTTATAAAGTTCTTATAAATTCATGAAATGAAACATATATATACCTTATTGAAAACAAAATATATCCTTGTCGCTCTTATGAATACTATATTTTTGTATCAACTCTTAAGGTAAGAATGTTATCATGTAATGAAACTTCATGCTTTATCTATATGATAAAAAAAGGCTAAAGTTGAAATTATTTTTAAGAAATATCAAAAAATAAGCGAATAGATAAAATAGTATTATTTTAAGATAAAATTGCATTTGTAGTGAATTTGCTTAATAAATACTTTTGTATTCATATATTATAAATCTAATTATCAGTTATGAAAAACATCATGTTGTTTTTAATGGCACTTGTAATGAGTTGTCATGTCATGGCGCAGCAAAACCGAATTACCGGTACAGTTACCGATAAAAAGGACGGTTTAGGGATGCCTGGCGTAAATGTTCTAGTGAAAGGAACCACTAGTGGGACCATAACAGACATGAATGGAAATTTCTCCTTGAATTTTTCCGGAAAAGATGCTGTTTTGGTTGTTTCTTGTGTAGGCTACAAATCTGTAGAGCTACGTGTAAAAGGTGATCAAAAATCAGTCAACGTAGTTATAGAAGAAAATTCTGAATTACTTGACGAGGTGGTTGTAGTTGGTTATGGTGTTCAGAAAAAGAAACTGATAACCGGTGCTACCGTTCAGGTTAGTGGAAACGATTTACAGAAGTTAAGCACAACTAGTGCTCTGACTGCTTTGCAGAGCCAGACTCCAGGTGTGAATATAACTCAGAGTTCTGGTCAGCCGGGTGACGGATTTAAAGTAACCGTTCGTGGTTTGGGTACTATTGGTTCTTCATCTCCTCTATATGTAATAGATGGTGTAGCTGGTGGTAATCTGGATAACTTAAATCCATCTGATATTGAATCTATTGACGTGTTAAAAGATGCTGCTTCTGCAGCAATTTATGGTGCACGTGCTGCAAACGGTGTAATCCTTGTAACAACAAAACAAGGTAAATCTGGTAAGGTTACCGTTTCATACGATGGTTATTATGGTTCACAGTATGCATACAAAATGCCGGATCTATTAACAGCTAAGGAATATATGGCTGTTGAGGATATGATTAACTTTAACGAAGGTAATCCTGGTAATAAATGGTCGTCTTTACTTCCTACAGATTTATATCAGTCTATCCAGGATGGTAAATGGAATGGTACAAACTGGATGAAAGAATCCTATAACAAGGCTGCTCCTGTTCAGAATCATGCAATAAACCTTACTGGTGGTGGTGAAGCTTCAAAGTTCTCATTAGGTTTCTCTTATGCTTCTCAGGAAGGTATCTTTGGAAAACCAGTTGAATCTAATTATGGACGTTATACTGCCCGTGTTAATTCTGATCATGTTCTTTTGAAGGTTAGAGACTTTGATGCAATCAAGATTGGCGAAACATTGAACTATTCTTTTAGCACAAAATCAGGTATTTCTACTGGTAATATTTATTGGAACTCTATTCATAGTTTGTTGATTGCTAATCCATTAATGCCTGTGTATGATGAAAATGGTGATTATTATGATTATTATGCAAAACAGAGAAACGGATGGAATTATGAGGCTAGTGCAGCTAATCCAATAGCTAACACTGCTCTTTCAAGCCAAGGTTTAAATCTTTCTAAGAGCCACAACTTGCAAGCTAGTGCTTATTTACAAATACAGCCTATTAAGAATTTAATTTTCAAATCTCAATTTGGATATAAAATGAGTGCTAGTACTTACCGTTCATACGATAGAATAAGAAAATTAAGTTCTACAAATTCGGTAGCAACAGAAACTGTAAGTCATAATGCTGAGTTAGGTGCTTCATGGACATTGGATAATACATTGGCTTATAAGTTTACTTTAAACGAGCATACTTTTGATATGATGGTTGGACAGTCTGCTGAAAGATGGGGATTGGGTGATAAAGTTAGCGCTTCAGGCAAGAATACTTTATTCCTGGGTTCCTGGAAAAATGCATATGTAGATAATACTAAGCCAACTGCGATAGATCAGATTACTGCAGGTAGCAACCCTTGGGGTGAAGGTACTTTGGCTTCTTTCTTTGGCCGTGTAAATTATGACTACAAGGAAAAATATATGGCTTCATTTACATTGCGTGCCGATGGTTCTTCAAACTTTGCTAAAGGTAATCAGTGGGGATATTTCCCATCTGTATCTGCCGGTTGGGTTGTAAGTAGTGAACCATTTATGGAATCAACAAAAAGCTGGATGGATTTCTTGAAAGTTCGTGGTAGCTGGGGACAGAATGGTAACTGCAACATTGATGGATATCAATACTTAACTACTTTTGCTTTTGATATAACCAATGGTTATTACTTTGGTAGTGATAAATCTTCTCAAACAACAGGTGGTTATGCTAACATCCTTAAAAATCCTGATGTAACTTGGGAAACTTCGGAACAGCTTGACTTAGGTTTCGATGCTCGTTTCTTCGATACTCGTTTGGGTGTAGCTTTCGACTGGTATAAGAAAACTACGAAAGACTGGTTGGTTAAAGCTCCTATTCTTTCTACTTACGGTTTAAATGCTCCATATATTAACGGTGGTGATATTGAAAACCAAGGTTTTGAATTAGCTCTTAACTGGAATGATAAAATTGGCAAAGATTTAAAATATGGAGTTAATCTGAATATTTCTAAAAATAAAAACAAGGTAACTCGTATCGCAAACTCTGAAGGAATTATCCATGGTGATGCAAACGTATTAAGTCAGGGTACTGATGAAATGTATCGTGCTCAGGTTGGTTTACCTATTGGCTACTTCTATGGATATAAAACTGATGGTATTTTCCAGAATTATGATCAGATAGCTGAATATAAAGCTGCAGGAAAAGGTGTATTGGCTGGAGCACAACCTGGTGATGTTATTTTCACTGATTATCATAAAGATGGTGTAATTGATGATAATGACAGAACAATGATTGGTGATCCTCATCCTGATTATACTTTAGGTTTAGGTCTTAATCTTAGCTATAAAGGTTTTGATTTGAACATTGCTGCTTCCGGTTCTTTTGGTCAGCAAATTGCTAAATCATATCGTTCATTTGCTGATACAAAGACTCAAAACTTCACAACGGATATTTTCGGAGCTTGGACGGGTGAAGGTACATCTAATAAATTACCTCGTTTAACTTCTGGTTCCCATACTAACTGGCAGAAGATTTCTGATATATATATTGAAGATGGTGATTATTTGAAGATCCAAAACGTAACAATTGGTTATGATTTCAAAAAGCTTTTCACTAAATTACCACTTCAACAAGCTCGTTTGTTCTTTACAGCTCAAAATCTTTATACCTTCACTGGTTACTCAGGAATGGATCCGGAAATTGGTTATGGATACGATAAATCATGGGTATCAGGTATCGATTTAGGATTCTATCCTAGTCCTAGAACATTCCTGGTTGGTGTTAATCTTAAATTTTAATAGATAATAGCATGAAAAAAATATTATATTTAGCAGTAGCGGCTCTCTTGTTTGCTAGTTGTAATGACTTCCTGGCAACAGAGGACCTGACACATAAAAATTCAGGAAATTTTCCTGTGAATGAAACAGATGCTACCCAAATGATTACAGCAATATATGCAACCATGAATATTGCTGTTCAAAAGGGTGTAAATAAGACTTATTTTTATATAGCACAAGTGGCGTCTGATGATTGTTATGGTGGTGGTGGTGAAAATGATAAAGATGCTCAGGCATCAGACCACCTTCTGTACTATGGTGAATCACTTTTTGCTGACTTCTGGTCTGCACGTTATCAAGGTATCAACCGTGCAAACATGGCTTTGGCAAACCTGGATAATGTAGCTGATGAGAAAATCAGAAACCAAAAGAAGGGTGAAGCTCTTTTCTTACGTGCATATTTCTATTTTGAACTAACACAAATGTTCGAAAATGTACCTTTGATTTCTGCTGCTCCAGAAAACGTAGGACAAGCTCAGATTGCTCCAACTCAAATGCCTGCTGATACTATTTACGCACACATTGCTTCCGACCTGAAACAAGCTGTTGAAATTATGCCGGATTCTAAATGGAATCAAGTTACTTCAGGTACAGCAACACGTTGGGCAGCCGAAGCATTACTTGCACGTGTTTATTTATTCTATACTGGTTTTTATCAGAAAGATGCTCTTCCATTAACAGACGGTAGCAAATTAGCAAAGGACTTTGTGGTTACTGGCCTGAATGATTGTATTGCTAATTCCGGACATAGTCTTGCTCCTGATTTTCGTAGTTTGTGGCCTTACACAAATTCTGTTTCAAAGAAGAATTCTAAATATCAGAAAGATGCTCCAACATGGTTAAAAGATGGTGAGAATCCCGAACAGGTTTTTGCCCTTAAATTCTCTTACTTATCTGCATGGGTTGGCGATAAATTAGGTTTCTCTAACCAATATGCACTATTTTTTGGTATTCGTGACCAAAGTACTGATTATGGATTAGATGGTACTTATCCTATTGGTCAGGGATGGGGACAAGGCCCTGTAGCTGCCAATTTATGGAATGACTGGAAAACTGAAGAACCAAATGATACTATCCGTCGTAAAGGTTCTATTTATCAGGTAAAAGATAATTTCCAATATGGTCGTGACGCTCAGATGGAAGAAACTGGTTTGTGGCAATCTAAAATTGTAGCAACTCGTGCTATTGTAGGTAGTACTGTTTTACCAAGTTTCTGTTCTGCAAAAGATTATTATGGTGATGATAAAACTAGTGATTTCCAGGTTTCTCATGCACAGGATTTAAATTTGATCCGTTTTGCTGATGTATTATTGATGCATTCAGAATTGACAGGTACTGCTGATGGTATGAATAAGGTTCGTGCTCGTGTTGGACTTGATCCAGTTGCTTATTCTTTAGATGCTTTGAAAAAGGAACGTCGTCACGAATTAGCTTTCGAAGGTCTTCGTTGGGGTGATATGCGTCGTTGGCGTGAGGCTGAAACTGATTTAGCAAAACAAGTTGGTCAGGAGATCTGGAATAAAGGTCAGAAAACTACTATGAAAGATCAAGGCGCCGGATATGTGGCTCGCTACAAGGCAACAAGAGGATTCTTCCCTATTCCAAAAACAGAAATTGATTTGTCTGGCGGAGCATTGAAACAAAATGCAGGCTGGGATGAATCGGCTAACTTCTCAAGCTGGAATAACTAATATAAATTATTAAATAGTAATAAGAATGAAAAAGTCAATTATATTTTCAATGCTTGTGGGAGCTGCAATGTTGTTTGCTTGCGACCCCATTGAAGACCGTGATACGATGACTGGAGCTATTACTGCTGATCAGTTAAATATTTCAGCAGTTCCAGTTGTTAAAGACGGTGTTAAGTCGAACTATATCGAATTGAATAGTGAAGGTAATGCTTGCTTGTCTTCATGGGATTATGGTTTTGGTATATTAACTAGTACCAAAGGAACTGTAAAGGTGATGATGGCAGGTGATAATGAAATTGTATACAGTGGCATGAATCCAGATGGTACTATCATTACAAAAAAAATAACTGTTCACGTTGATAAATTGTATGATGTAGAACCTGAATATGCTTTGTTCTGCGGAGATAAAGGTACTAAAACATGGGTTTGGGATGATGTAATGGGTACTCCTTGGGGGAATGGTGGTTACTTGGGTAACACAACTCCAGGATGGTGGACATGTAATGTGGATGCTATTCAGGAACAAGCTGTTGAAAAAGGATTTCCAGGCGATGGAAAGAATGGATCTATGCTCTTCTCTCTTAAGGGTGCTAAGATAACAAAGAGTGATGGTACTTCAGGCTCATTTACTTTTGATATGTCTAAGAAAACTAAAGATGATAACGGTAATATCTGGGGTATTGGTAAACTATATACTAAGAGTGTAAATGTACTTCTAGGTATTCAACCTAATGAAGGTAATGCTGTAATTAACGAATATGATATTCTTAAATTAGATTCTCAGCATTTATATTTAGCTTGCAAAGAAACTGCAACAACTGGTGCTTGGGGAACTTGCTGGTTCTGGTGTTTCAGAGCTAAATAGAATGTTCCTTAGTTAGATCTTAATAAATTTGAATTTATATATTGGGCGAAACTTATTAAATGTTTCGCCCAATTTTTATTTTTGAATTAGTTCTTCTTTAATACCTGATATTATGAAATTGTATTTATAATATCATGATATCTTTTTGTAAATAACTAGTTTATAAAAGATCTATCTGTAATGCACATGTTCGATGTTTTATTTCTTAACGAATGCCTGTGCAAATTGTGCTAAAAAATAGGAGGAATTAGGCTTTATCAAAGTCCGGTTTTTCAAACAATTTGTTATATTTGTAATATTATTAATCGAGAATAAAAATGCTTAAGAAAACACTATACTCATTACTCTTTTTAGCTTGTCTTACCGGTTGTAAATCAGATCATAAAAAATTCAAGATAGAAGGTACAGTATCGTCAACTAAATATGATGGAGAATGGATTTATCTTGTTCCTGCCGAAGGAGCCAATTCTTCAAATGTTGATTCAACCAAAATAAAGAATGCTTCGTTTACTTTTAAAGGGGATATAGAGCGAATGGCTATAATTCGCACTAGGCCTATTTTACGTCTATCATTACAAGAATTGCTGGTTGTTACGGAACCTGGTAACATTAAGATTGTTCTTAATTCACCTAGTTCAGCTCATGGAACTCCTCAGAATGATGCGTTGCAATTGTGGAAAGAAGAAAAAGAGAAGAACATGGCTGCTTATAATTTCATTAGAAAAGGATTGCAAACGGTATCAGGAAAAGATTCTCTTCGTTGGATTGCTCAAAAGGATACATTGCAGGAACGTGAACGTATCTATAATGAACGTTTTCTAAAAGAACAAGGAAATAATACGGTTGGCTCTTTTATCAGAAAGATGGTTGGTGGAAATGGTAAATAAAAGATTAAACACCGAAACATGATACAATAGTTATTTACAACGCAACACTTTAAATCTATTTACATTTAAGTTTTAAACATAAACATACTCATTGGATGCTTTGACCATAAAATCTTATTATAAAAACTATCCTGCTGAATCTTTTAAATAAAACACGATGAAAGAAGTATTAAACGTTCACATAAAAAGGAGTAATCTCCTATTATCCATATTATTGGGAATATGTGTATTTATTTTCTTTAATTTCTATTATCCTTTTCATGTTCAATATCAGGAGCAGTTTCAGATGTTTCTGTTTACTAAAGATTATTTTCTTGATAGAGTGTCGCTACCTGGTGGACTAGCCATATATATAGGGAATTTCTTTGTTCAGTTCTTCTATTATGCCTGGTTGGGTGCGCTTGTTATTTCATTATTACTAGTTTTACTACAGAGGGAGATTGTCTGGTTAACAAAGAAGTTTGGTATTAATAATGCATATTATCCATTAACGTTATTACCTTCCATTGTTTACTGGATTTTGTTATGTGATGAAAACTATATGTTGTCAGGATTGCTTTTATTAATAATGGTTCTGGCTACAGTTATTATTTGTACAACAATACCTTCTCGTACAATTCGTTTGATATCCACAATTGTTCTTACTCCTATACTATATATTCTTTGTAGTGGTTGTTTCTGGCTTTTTGCTTTGTTTATGATTCTGTTAGAAATATTTTACTGGAAAGAAAATATTGATATCCGTTGGTGGATTATGGTTTTAGGCTCTGCATTATTGATAATCTGTTCCCCAATAATCTCTAAAAACTTTTATCAATATCCGTTGGAACGCTTATGGCTGGGTATTGGATTTTATCGTTTCCCAAATATTTCTCCTTACGGACAAATTATTATATGGTTGCTTACTGTTGCTGTTTCCATATTGCCTCGTTTCCTATCAAAAACAGTTTTATTGAAAAAGTATTTCGCACTGATTGCGTTTCAATTATTGGTGTTAGTAATTGGTGGAGGTTACTTTATAAAAAATGCGGCCGATTGGGATAAAGAGGAGATAATGGGATATGATCATCATGTCAGGATGCAGGAATGGGATAAAGTAATAGCTATGGCAGATAAAAAAGTTCCTACTGCCCCAATGTCGGTTGCTTGTTTAAATTTAGCATTGTCAAAAACTGGACAATTGGCTGATAAAATGTTTTGTTATTATCAAAATGGGGTACAAGGATTAATACCTCCTTTTGAACCAGATTTTACATCTCCGCTTCCTACCAGCGAAATTTATTATCATTTGGGAATG
Organism: uncultured Bacteroides sp.; assembly: GCF_963675905.1. NCBI lineage: Bacteria > Pseudomonadati > Bacteroidota > Bacteroidia > Bacteroidales > Bacteroidaceae > Bacteroides > uncultured Bacteroides sp. The sequence continues at coordinate 4,109,058 of NZ_OY780936.1, forward strand.
ATAAACTCATCTCAACGTTTAGTTTTTGAGGCAATGGAGTCAATCCCTGATTATCAGAAGAGTGCCCGATGTTTTAAACGTCTGGCTGAAACAAATTTGATTAACGGACAATATAAGGTTGCTGCTAAATATCTGAGAACTCTTCAGCATACACTGTTTTATCGTGATTGGGCAACTGAGACTTTGACCTATTTAAATAACGAAAGTAGAATTAATGCTCATCCTGAGTGGGGGCGATTAAGGCAGTTACGTTACAAAGAAGACTTCCTTTATAGTCAAGACGAACTTGATATAATGCTGGGAATATTATTTAAACAAAATAATAGTAATCGCATGGCCTATGAGTATTTAATGGCTTGCACTTTGCTCAGCAATAATCTGGATCATTTTTTCAATTATTATCCGTTAGGAAAAGATGTTGGTTATCAGCAAATACCGAAAAGTTATCAGGAAGCCTTATTGTTTATCTGGAGTTTAAAGCATCACCCATTGAAGGAAAAAGCTCCATGGCCTGTTTCTGAACAAATTACAGAGCGTTTGTTAGAATATGCCCCTATCTATTTACAGGATAAAAATGCTGAACCAATATTAAAAGAACGCTTTGGCGATACGTATTGGTATTATTTACACTTTGGAACTAAGAAATTATGAAAATAATGAAACAAATATTAACTCTGTTTTTGGTTGGAATAGCGATGATTTCTTGTAATAATCAAGTGAATTCGCCTTCTAAAATAGATAAATTTCCTCCTATTTATCCAGATTACGTTGGTGTAACTGTACCAGCTACTATTGCTCCTCTGAATTTCTCATTCCCTGATGAATCGTTTGACAGAGTAGATGTTGTAGTAAAAGGAAAGAAAGGTAACGAAATTCATGTAAATGGCGATGCTGTATCTTTCTCTTCTTCTGAATGGAGGAGTTTGTTGGAAAGTAATAAGGGAGATAGTCTTTTGGTAACTGTTTGTCTGAAACAAAATGGCAATTGGAGACAATATGAATCTTTTCCAATCTATATTAGCAAATATCCAATAGACTATGGTTTAGTTTATCGACTTGTTGCTCCCGGATATGAAGTATATAGTAAGATGGGTATTTATCAACGCGAGTTAGCTTCGTATAAACAAACTGCCTTGTATGAAAATACTTTGGTTACGGGATCTTGCGTAAACTGTCATAGTTTTAATAAAACGAATCCAAATCATTCCAGCTTGCATTTACGTGGAAATAACGGAGCAACTTATATGAATATCAATGGTAAGGCTGAGTTCCTAAATACAAAAACAGATAAGACCATTGGTTCCTTTGTTTATCCTTACTGGCATCCATCCGGTAAATATGTAGCTTATTCTGTGAACAAGACTCGTCAGGTATTTCATGTTGCAAAGGATAAACGTATAGAAGTGGTAGATTTGGAGTCGGATATAATTGTATATCAGCCGGAAACAAAACAGGTATTAACTCCGGATCTTTTAAAAACAGCTTCCTTCGAGACTTTCCCCGCTTTTTCAGCCGATGGTCGTACATTATATTTCTGTTCTGCAGAGAAGAAAGAAATGACAAAAGAATATAAAGATGTAAAATACAGCTTATGCAGTATATCTTTTAACCCGGATAATGGAACTTTTGGCGATCATATAGATACCCTTGTATCTGCGAAGAAGATAAATAAAAGTATATCTTTCCCTCGTCCGTCTTATGATGGAAAATACATAATGTTTACGTTATCCGATTATGGAAATTTCTCAATCTGGCATAAGGAAGCCGATTTATGGTTACTTAATCTGGCCGATGGCAGTATAAGAGATCTGAAAGAGGTGAACAGTGATGATACGGAAAGTTATCATAACTGGAGTAGCAATTCTCACTGGTTTGTATTCAGCAGTCGCCGTGACGGAGGATTGTATACTCGTTTGTACATAGCTTCTATCGATGATAAAGGAAAAGTTAGCAAGCCTTTCCTTTTACCACAGGAAGATCCTTTCCGTTATTATGATCAATCTGTTTATTCGTATAACGTACCCGATTTTGTATCTTCACCAGTGAAATGGGATATTGAAGAGATGGAAAAAGGTATCACATCTAAAGAACGAACACAAGTAACAATTAAAAAGTAAAAATGAAATATAGGTTTTATACATTTTCTTCTTACAACGTAAATGTAGAACTGTCTTCTTTTGGCGAAACCGGGCATGCGGTGGAATATCACCTCATGTTTCATGTAAAAGGAGGAGAGCTAAATTATGAAGCTCAGTTAAGAAATTTGCATCGTGCTTATAGCGAATTACTGAATGATGAACTTTTAACTGGTGCAAAACCGGTTATGAAGCGTTATTTTCTTAGTGATGCAGCAAACCAGAGTGAACAATTGGAGGAGGAATTAAAATCGTTTCCGGAGTGTGCTACTTCTATTCTTCAGCAGCCTCCGTTAGATGGTAGTAAAATTGCATTATGGTGCTATTTAACAACCAATACTAATCCTGTATATAAACACTATTGGACGGCTGGTGCCGGAATTGCTTCGGGCAATTCTGAAGAGCAAACTCATACTTTATTGGAAAATTATGAGGCCGAATTGCAACAACGTGAGTGTACATTAGAAAAAGATTGTATTCGTACCTGGTTCTTTGTGCAAAATGTAGATGTGAACTATGCCGGTATGGTACAAGCCCGTCGTTATAATTTTCTGGACCAGGGGCTTACCGAACATACCCATTATATTGCCAGTACAGGTATTGAAGGGCGTCATGCAAATCCAAAGATTCATGTTTTATTAGATGCTTATGCTGTAAAAGGACTGCAATCACGCCAGATTAAATACCTTTATGCATTAAGTCATTTAAGTCCTACAGCCATTTATGGGGTAACCTTTGAAAGAGGTGTTAGTGTATTATATGGAGACAGATGCCAGTTGTATATAAGTGGAACTGCCAGCATTGATAACAAAGGTGAGGTTTTGCACAAAGGAGATGTTGTATCTCAGACTCGCAGGATGTGCGAAAATGTAGAAAAACTTTTGGAAGAGGGAGGTTCCGGTTCTCAGGACTTAGCACAAATAATTATTTATCTGCGTGATGCTGCAGATTATAAAGTTATCAGGCTTATGCTTGAAAAACAATTCCCGGAGATTCCTAAACAGTATGTACTTGCATCTGTTTGTCGTCCCACCTGGCTTATTGAAATGGAATGCATTGCTGTAAGGAAAAACAATAATCCAGAGTTTGGTAATCTATAAACATCTTATATGCTTAATATTCATTGGCTTCTTTATCCTGCAAGTGATTAAGAAGCCTTTGTTATGTTTAAGCCACTGTAATATCTAAGTAAGTGATACAAAAGTATCAGTTATCAGGATTATTATATTATTTTTAAGTTGTGTTCCATGGTTATTTCTCTTTACTAGTTATTCTATAATGGAAAAAGCAGATTTATTATAGATTAATTTAGCTAAATCCTCTTGCTTAAAGCTGTTAATAAGATTCAGCTAGTCAGCTTTATGCTCTGATAGATAGGTGTTTGGATATAAATGATTCGTGCATTATCATATTAAATACACCGTTAAATGGTTTTTAAATAGAGGAATTATAGATAGTTTATTCCATTTATTAATAATAAAATTCTATTTAATTTTAGCCAGTTAATAAAGTGTTATTAATAGATAAAATTGTATTTGTAATCCATTGCCGCAATATTTACTTTTGCTAACGTAATAATAGGTATTTCTCATGCACGTTTTCCAGTTGATAAGTATATAAATATTACAGACCGAAAAAATAATTATTATGAAAAAGATATTTTTAGCCGTTATGACGTTAATTTTAACCAGCTCTTTCTCTAATGGAGATAAGAAAGAAATTTATAAGGATGCTTCGGCTCCGGTAAAAGACAGAGTGGAAGATTTGCTTAAGCGAATGACTCTGGAAGAAAAGGTGGGGCAGATGAACCAGTTTGTAGGTATAGAACATTTTAAGTCTGCTCAGGCTTCATTAACCGCTGAAGAGCTGAGAACTAACACTGCTAATGCATTCTACCCCAACACTACTGTTGAAGACATGGTGAAGTGGACTGAAACCGGAAGAATAGGTTCATTCCTGCACGTGTTAACATTAAAAGAGGCTAACTATCTGCAATCTCTGGCCATGAAGAGCCGTTTGCAGATTCCTATCATCTTTGGTATTGACGCTATTCACGGAAATGCCAATGCTCCCGATAATACCGTTTATCCTACCAATATTGGTCTGGCTTCTTCTTTCGATCTGGATATGGCATATAAGATTGCCCGCCAGACTGCACAGGAAATGCGTGCCATGAATATGCACTGGACGTTTAACCCGAATGTGGAAGTTGCTCGCGATGCCCGTTGGGGAAGAGTTGGTGAAACCTATGGAGAAGATCCTTATTTGGTTTCATTAATGGGAGTTCAGTCTGTTAAGGGATATCAGGGAAATCTGAACGGAAAAGAAGATGTGCTGGCTTGTATAAAGCATTTCGTGGGAGGTAGCGAGCCTCTTAACGGAACCAATGGTGCACCGGCCGATTTATCTGAGCGTACACTTCGTGAAGTTTTCTTCCCACCATTTAAAGCGAGTGTTGAAGCCGGTGCTATGTCATTGATGACAGCACACAACGAACTGAACGGTATTCCTTGCCATACCAATGAATGGCTGATGGAAGATGTTCTTCGTAAAGAATGGAAGTTCCCGGGATTTGTGGTTAGCGATTGGATGGATATTGAACATACGCACGATTTGCATGCTACGGCCGAAAATATTAAAGAGGCTTTCTATCAAAGCATCATGGCCGGAATGGATATGCACATGCATGGTATTCTTTGGAACGAATATGTAGTAGAACTTGTAAAGGAAGGCCGTATTCCTGAATCACGTATCGACGAATCAGTTCGTCGTATTCTGGATATAAAGTTCCGTCTCGGACTGTTTGAGAATCCTTATGCCGACGAAAAACAGAGCATGAAAATCCGTCTGAGTGATGAACATAGAGCTACAGCGCTCGAAGCTGCACGCAATGGTATTGTTTTGTTAAAGAACAATGGTGTACTTCCTCTTTCTCAGGATAAGTATAAAAAAGTATTGGTTACAGGTATCAACGCCAATGATATGAATATTCTGGGCGACTGGAGTGCGGTTCAGAAAGAAGAGAATGTAACTACAATCCTTGAGGGATTGAAAATGATAGCACCTCAGACTAACTTTGACTTTGTTGATCAGGGATGGGATCCTCGTAACATGAGTCAGGCTAAGGTTGATGAGGCTGCAGATAAAGCAAAAGATGCTGATTTGAACATAGTAGTTGCGGGAGAGTATATGATGCGTTTCCGCTGGACGGATCGTACCGGAGGTGAAGATACCGATCGCTCGGATCTTGACTTGGTGGGCTTGCAGAACGAATTGATCAAGAAAATAGCTGCTTCCGGTAAACCTACAATCCTTATTCTGGTTAATGGTCGTCAGCTTGGTGTTGAATGGGCTGCCGAAAACCTTCCTGCTATTGTTGAAGCCTGGGAACCGGGAATGTATGGTGGTCAGGCTGTAGCAGAAATCCTTTATGGAAAGGTAAATCCTTCTGCTAAACTTGCAGTTACTATTCCTCGCAGCGTTGGTCAGTTGCAAATGATTTATAATCATAAGCCTTCTCAGTATTTCCACCCTTATGTAGTGAAACCAAGTACTCCGCTTTATCCATTTGGATACGGATTATCTTACACAACTTATAAGTATGATGACCTAACTCTTGATAAAACAGAAATAGGGAAAGACGGTAATGTAAATGTCAGCGTAAAGGTTACCAATACCGGAAATCGTGACGGAGTAGAGATTGTTCAGCTTTATATTCGCGATAAGTTTAGTTGTGTAACTCGTCCGGTAAAGGAACTTAAAGATTTTGCCCGTGTTGCTTTGAAAGCGGGAGAAAGTAAAATAGTGAAGTTTAACGTAACACCAGATAAACTTGCCTTTTATGATAAAAAGATGAACTGGCAGGTTGAACCGGGAGAGTTCGTTGTAATGGTAGGAACGTCGTCGGAAGATAGTGAATTACTAACGAGAAGTTTTTTGGTTAAATAGGGGATATTTTTAGTGAGTTGCGCAGCTCGTTTTTGCGACCTGCGCAGCTCGAAAGCACGACCTGCACAACTCATTAAATCGACCTGCGCAACTCGATTTAAAAGGTAGGGCAGTTATCGAGAAACATCCCACGAATAATTAGTAAATATGATTAGTATGGTAGAAAAGATTAAAAATATTGTAGCCGGAGCCATTATTATTGCAGGGTTTGTGTCATGCAGTTCGGCTAAGGGAGTAACAGAGACTGAAATTAAAGCAGGTTCTTTAAGGACTGTGGAAACACAGCATTTGCTCAAGAACCTAAAGTTATTACCTGAAAAGGGATTTATGTTCGGTCATCAGGACGACACGGCTTATGGCATTGGTTGGGATGGAGACCAGAATCGTTCCGACGTAAAAAGTGTATGCGGTGACTATCCCGCTGTTTGCGGATGGGATTTGGGCCACATAGAACTGGGTGCAGATAAGAATCTGGATAATATTCCTTTTGACAGGATTCGTCAGGATATTATTACACAATACCTTCGAGGTGGACTTAATACCGTTAGCTGGCACTTAAATAACCCACTAACCGGAGGCGATGCATGGGATGTTAAAACAGAAGGTGTGGTAACATCTGTTCTTCCGGGCGGAGCTAAACACGATCAATTTATTGGCTGGTTAGGTAAACTGGCTACTTTCTTAAACTCCCTTACTACCCCGGATGGGAAAAAGGTTCCGGTACTGTTCCGCCCTTGGCATGAACATACAGGCAGTTGGTTCTGGTGGGGAAGATCTCATTGTACACCTCAACAATATAAAGAGCTGTGGAAAATGACTCACGATTACCTTTCTAAACAAGGTGTTAATAACTTGCTTTATGCCTATTCTCCTGGTGGCGAAGATAAGGTAGAAGATTATATAGAAAGATATCCGGGTGATAATTATGTAGACCTGCTGGGATTTGACTGCTATCCGTCTGCTGATGTTCAGGGAACAGATGCTTACAGAAAGTCAATGACCACAGTTTTAACCTATCTCACACAGTTGGGAAAAGAACATAATAAGCCTATTGCTGTAACAGAAACAGGATTGGAAGCTCTGCCTATTGCCGATTGGTGGACGGAAGTGTTGTTCCCATTGTTGGATAAGTATCCTGTAACCTATGTATTGGTATGGCGCAATGCTCACGATAAGGCTAATCACTTTTATGCTCCTTATCCGGGACAAGCATCGGCAAAGAACTTTGTAGAATTCTATAATCAGCCGAAAACCAAGTTTTGCTCAGATATAAAAAACTTGTATAAATAAGAATCTAATCAACTTATAAATAATAATATCTTTATTGTCATGAATCAGTATAACAACAAAATCGAGAAACTATTAGCAGACCACGAAGTCTTCTTAACTCGAAAGAATGAACCCGTAGAAGAAACAAATGGTCTGTTTATACGCTATAAAAATCCGGTTGTTACAGCTGCGCATACTCCTGTAATATGGAGATATGATTTAGATGAGAAATCAAATCCTTACCTCATGGAGCGTATTGGAATGAATGCAGCAATGAACTCGGGTGCTATAAAATGGAACGGTAAATATATACTTGTGGTACGTGTAGAGGGAGCCGATCGTAAGTCGTTCTTTGCCGTGGCCGAGAGTCCTAACGGAATAGATAATTTCCGCTTTTGGGATTATCCGGTTACTATGCCCGATACGGAAGATCCTGCGACTAACATTTACGACATGCGCCTTACAGCTCACGAAGACGGATGGATTTATGGTATTTTCTGCGCCGAGCGTCTTGATCCTAATGCTCCTATAGGAGACCTCTCTTCGGCAACGGCTACTGCAGGTATTGCCCGCACAAAAGATTTGAAAACCTGGGAACGCCTTCCTGATTTAAAAACGAAGAGTCAACAACGTAATGTGGTGCTTCATCCCGAGTTTGTGAATGGCAAATATGCACTTTATACTCGTCCGCAAGATGGATTTATCGATGCCGGAAGCGGTGGAGGTATTGGCTGGGCATTGGTTAATGATATGACTCACGCGGTAATTAAAGAAGAAAAAATTATAGATCATCGTTACTATCACACAATAAAGGAAGTGAAGAACGGAGAAGGGCCTCACCCCATTAAAACCGCCAAAGGGTGGCTTCACCTGGCTCACGGAGTAAGAGGATGCGCTGCCGGATTGCGTTATGTGCTTTATATGTATATGACTTCTCTGGAAGACCCAACCAAACTAATAGCTTCTCCGGCTGGATATTTCATGGCTCCTGTAGGAGAAGAGAGATTTGGCGATGTGTCTAATGTACTGTTCAGCAATGGCTGGATAGCCGACGAAGATGGAACAGTGTTTATTTATTATGCATCATCCGATACACGTATGCATGTAGCTACCTCAACTGTTGATAAGTTGGTGGATTATTGCATGAATACTCCTGAAGATGGCTTTACCACTTCGGCTTCAGTAGAAACATTGAAGGAACAAATTGAAAAGAATCTTAGTCTGCTAGCCAATAAATAGCAGATTGAATCGTTAAGTTGTTAACAAAAAGAGTTGACACAAAGATTTAATTTTGAAAAACATCATGGTAAAACTATCAGAAAAAATAGGATACGGTTTCGGAGATATGGCATCTTCCATGTTCTGGAAGATATTTGGAATGTTCCTTTTGTATTTTTACACAGACGTTTATGGTCTGGCTCCGGCAGCAGTAGGAACAATGTTTTTAGTAACTCGCGTATGGGATTCCTTTCTCGATCCGGTTATCGGAGTAATTGCCGACAGAACCAATACCCGCTGGGGTAAGTTCCGTCCGTACCTGCTCTTTGTAGCCGTTCCGTTCGGTATTATTGGCGTGCTGACCTTTGTTACACCCAATTTCAGTATTGAGTGGAAATTGGTATATGCCTATATAACCTATACGCTGATGATGATGGTTTATTCAACCATCAATGTGCCGTATGCATCTTTGTTGGGTGTAATGACACCGAGCCCTAATGAACGTACCACACTTTCTTCTTACCGTATGTTCTTTGCTTATCTGGGTAGTTTTATTGCTTTGTTAATCATTCAACCATTGGTAGAATTTTTTTCAAAGATTGGCGGTACAGTTAATCCTCAGCAGGGATGGACTTATGGAGTAGGTATTATTGCAATTATGTGTGTGGCTTTGTTCCTGGGATGTTTTGCACTGACAAAAGAACGTGTAATTCCCGTGAAGGAAGAAGCAAAGAGCACCTTGAAAGAAGACTTACTCGACTTGTGGCGTAATCGTCCCTGGTGGATATTATTGGGAGCAGGTATAGCAGCATTAATCTTTAACTCAATCCGTGATGGGGCAACCATTTATTATTTCAAGTATTATATTCTGGAAGACAACTCTCTTAAGATAGCATCATTGGGAGTAACGGTAACGTGGACTTCATTATATCTGGCACTTGGTCAGGCATCAAATATGGTAGGTGTGGCATTGGCAGCTCCGGTGGCAAATCATATCGGAAAGAAAAATACCTATATGGCTGCAATGGCAATTGCTACCGTTCTAAGTATCATCTTCTATTGGTTTTCTGCCAATCAGCTCATCCTTATATTTGTATTTCAGGCTTTAATAAGCATTTGTGCCGGAATAATCTTCCCGCTTTTATGGTCTATGTATGCCGATATAGCCGATTATTCTGAATTAAAATGTGGTCGCCGTGCCACTGGATTAATATTCTCTTCTTCTTCTATGTCTCAAAAATTGGGATGGACTCTGGGAGGAGCCTTAACCGGTTGGTTACTTGGTTACTTCGGGTTCAAGGCAAATGTTGCTCAATCGGATTCTGCAATATCAGGAATCAAGATGATGCTTAGTTTCCTTCCGGCTGTAGGTACCGTTCTTTCGGTTATCTTCATCTCTCTTTATCCTTTAAGTGAAAAGAAAGTAAAGGAAGTAACAGAGAAACTGGAGGAACGTCGTAAAATTGAAAAGTAGATAACTATGAACAAAATAAGTGAATTAAAGTCCGAAGTGCTCGATGTTCTGCAAAACAATATCCTTCCGTATTGGGAGAAAAATATGCAGGATCATGAAAATGGAGGTTTCTATGGACGAATGACCGGCGATGAGAAACTAATGCCGGAAGCAGAAAAAGGAGCCATACTTAATGCCCGCATTTTGTGGACTTACTCCTCTGCCTATCGTTTACTGAAATCAAGTGAGTATTGGGAAATGGCTACCCGTGCCAAACGATATCTCATTGATAATTTCTATGATAAACGAAACGGCGGAATTTATTGGTCGCTCGATTATAAAGGAAATCCGCTGGATACTAAGAAGCAGATTTATGCGCTTGGCTTTGCCATTTACGGACTGAGCGAGTATCACAGAGCAACGGGCGATAGAGAAGCGCTTGATTATGCCATTATGTTATTCAAATCTATAGAGGAACATAGCTTTGATAAGGAGAAAAACGGATATCTTGAAGCGTTGACCCGTGAATGGAATGAGATTGAAGATATGCGTCTTAGTGAAAAGGATGCCAATGAAAAGAAAACAATGAATACGCATCTTCATATTCTTGAACCTTACACTAACCTTTACCGGGCATGGAAGAATGATGAACTCAGAAAGCAAATAAAGAATTTGATAGAGGTCTTTCTTGATAAAATATTGAATAAAGAAACCAACCATTTGAAACTTTTCTTTGATGAAAACTGGAATGGGAAAGATCATATAATTTCTTACGGACATGATATTGAAGCTTCCTGGCTTATTCACGAAGCTGCCCTGGTTCTTGAAGATGAAACGTTATTAAAGAGGGTAGAGGCCGTTGTTCCACAAATTGCTAATGCCGCGAGTGAAGGACTTCAACCGGATGGAGGCATGATTTACGAGAAAAATACAGAAACAGGTGAAGTTGATGCTGATCGCCATTGGTGGGTTCAGGCAGAAACGGTAGTAGGATATATTAATCTCTATGAATATTTCAACAATGAAGATGCTCTTGAAAAGGCTTTGCAATGCTGGAATTTTATAAAGAAGCATCTTATCGACAGTAAAAATGGTGAATGGTTCTGGAGCCTGAAAGCCGATGGAACTATTAATACTGCTGACGATAAAGCCGGCTTCTGGAAATGTCCGTATCATAACGGACGTATGTGCATGGAATTATTAGGGCGATTTCAATAAGGTAGTTTAGTGGTAAGTAAGATCAGGGGTGAAATATATCCTGATCTTATTTTTTTAGAATACTTTTGTTATACTTAATTTTTAAAAGATGAAACTTAAATCAATACTGCAGACTCTTTTAATATGTGCGTTTGTTCTACCTTGCTTTTCACAGAATAGTAATACGAAGAATGTGGCTGGTAGTGAACGTGAACATCTTTCTATGGACTTTGGATGGCGTTTTGCGTTAGGACATGCAAAAGACTATGCAAAAGATTTCTCGAACGGAACAAGTTATTTTACATATCTTACAAAAACCGGTTATGGTGATGGCGCAGCGGCTCCGGAATTTGAGGATAGAACTTGGCGCGAAGTTGATATTCCTCACGATTGGGCGGTGGAACTTCCTTTTTCTGCTGAGGCTAGTCACAGTCATGGCTATAAAACAATAGGATGGAAGTACCCTGAAACTTCTGTTGGCTGGTATCGGAAAAGATTTCAGATTCCGGCATCCGATCTGGGAAGAAAGATCAGTATTCAGTTCGACGGTATTCATCGTAATTCAACGGTCTGGATAAACGGATTTTATGTGGGAAACGAGCCAAGTGGTTATGCTTCCTCTGTTTATGATATAACAGATTATCTGAATTATGGCGGGGAAAATGTTGTAGCAGTTCGCGCTGATGCAAGCATTGAAGAAGGTTGGTATTATGAAGGTGCCGGAATATACAGACATGTGTGGCTTAATAAAACAGACAGACTGCACGTTGCTCAGTATGGAACCTTTGTAACTTCCGAATTGAAGGACAATAATGCTGAATTAACAATTCGCACTACAGTTGAAAATCAATATCCCGAAACTGCAGAATTTACCATAGAACAAACACTGTTCGATGCATCCAATCTTGCGGTTGCAAGTCAGACGTACAATTCTCTCTCTTTGAAAGGAAATCTGGATAATACTTTCTTCCAGAAGCTGAAGGTGGGAAATCCAAAACTCTGGTCTATTGAATCTCCTTATCTTTATCGTCTTGAAACGCTGGTGAAGCAGGATGGAAAGACTGTGGATTTTTACCATACGAATGTAGGAATCCGTACGGTTCGTTTCGATCCAGACAAGGGATTCTTCCTTAATGGCAAGAATGTAAAAATCAAAGGTGTTAATAACCATCAGGATCATGCCGGTGTTGGTACTGCTATACCCGATGCTTTGCAGGAGTTCCGTATTATGAAGCTTAAGGAAATGGGCTGTAATGCTATTAGAACTTCTCATAACCCAGCCACACCCGAATTTATTGATGCTTGCGACCGATTAGGAATGTTGGTTCTTGACGAAAACAGACTTATGGGAATCAATCAGGAGCATTTTGATTTACTTAAACGCTTTATGGTTCGCGATAGGAATCATCCGTCTATAGTAATCTGGTCGTTGGGTAATGAAGAATGGAAGATAGAGGGGAATGAAAAAGGAGCAAGGATAACCAAAACAATGCAGGAGTATGCACAGAAAGTCGATTCATTTCGTGCGTTTACAGCTGCCGTGTCTGGTGGATGGGATAATGGCAGTGGCCAGACAATGCAGGTTATGGGTTATAATTATATAGTGCAGGGTGATATTGATGTTCATCATAAAAAGTTCCCATGGCAATGTGGCATTGGTACTGAAGAAAGCAATACGATAGGTACCCGTGGCGTTTATGCGGACGATATTGCCAACGGACGTATGGCAGCGAGTAATCGTATGCCCGAGAATGTAGGAACAGAATCCGGATGGAAGTTCTATCTGGAACGCCCATTCCTTGCCGGTCTTTTCTTCTGGACTGGTTTTGATTATCGCGGTGAGGCCAATCCACTGGTATGGCCGGCTGTGAATTCGGAATTCGGACTTGTTGATCTTTGCGGTTTCCCGAAAGATATTTTCTATTACCTGAAATCGTGGTGGACAAATAAACCAGTGATGCATATTATGCCTCATTGGAACTGGAAAGGTAGCGAAGGAAAAGAGATAAAAGTGACTATTTATAGCAATGCTGACGAAGTAGAATTGGTCTTGAATAAGAAAAGCCTGGGTAAAAAGATAATGCCAAAAAATGGTCATATTGATTGGATGGTAACTTATCAACCGGGAACTCTTCAGGCTAAAGGATTTACTAACAATAAAATGGTGGTAGCCCAGCAAGTAGAGACAACTGATGTTCCTGCTAAAATTGCTCTTTCTGCAGATAGAACTCAAATCAAAGTCGACGGTCAGGATGTTTCGGTTATTACCGTGCAGGTCATTGATAAGAAAAACCGAATGGTTCCAACGGCAGACAATGAGATAGAGTTTTCACTCGATGGTCCCGGCAAGATTATTGGTGTAGGCAATGGTGATCCTGCTTCTCATGATCAGGAACAGTTTGTGGAATCAGTACAAAGAGCTTCGATTAAAGGATTAAAATTCATGCAATCCTCTTCTTCGCAAAGTATTGATAAGTTTATAGAAAGTACAGATGAAGCAAATTGGAAGAACGCTTTCGAAAAAGGTTATGGTGAATATGATTTTTCAAAGAACCTAATCATTAAAGGCTCTTTCTTTTTATCCGATTTTAATGATAAGACAGAGATAACGTTTTATGCAAAAAGTCTGTCAGAAAATCAATCACTCTATGTAAATGGTAAACTCTTGGCCGAAGGTGTTAAACGAGATAATCCTGATCAGGTTTATATACTTGATCATAATATATTGAAGAAGGGTGAGAATGTAGTTGCTTTCGTGGGTAAACCTATTGTGAAGAAAGTTAGCTGGGAAGAGATAAGTACTAATCCCGGAGAAATAAAAATCTATAATCCAGCTGCTCAGTGGAAAAGGAAATTGTTCAGTGGATATGCTCAGATCATTGTGAAGTCTTCTAAAAATGAAGGAGAGATTACTTTGAAAGCCACTTGCGGGGGATTACAAAGCTCTATTATTAAGATTAATTCAAAGTCGGGTAATTATTAATTTGGAGTTATACTTTTAAAGATATAATTACTTATGACAATTAATGACTGGTATAGGCATGAAAATAAACCACTAACTTTTAAATATAGAATTGATAGTCTCATTTATTGACCATTACGGGGTTGAAAACAAACCTGTATCTTTTAAACATCAAACTGTTCAATAGTAGTAAGCTGTATTGAATGGGGGCTAAAAAAACTAATTTGTATCTATTAAACATAGAAAAGCTCGTTTCATTTAGTTAATTCTGACTACACATTCCAGATAAAAGGCATGAAAAAAGAGGTTGTTCCAACTAACTGGACAACCTCTTTCTATATTGTAAAGGCTTAAGCCTTTTATTCTCTCAAATTACAAGCCGTAGCTGAATGCGTTGATTGTTTCATAAACAATGCTGGCAAGTCCTAAACCTACAATACCGATTAAACAGATTGCAAGGCTTACCTTTGTGTAATTATCGCTCTTGAATGTAGCAATGGGATTTTCGTTCTTGTTGATGTACATTGCTTTTACAACCAGCAAATAGTAATACAAAGAGATTACAGTATTTACCAATGCAATAAATACTAGCAAGTAGAATCCGCTCTTGAAAGCAGCCATGAAGATAAAGATCTTACTGAAGAATCCTGCGAAAGGAGGGATACCTGCCAGTGAGAACAATGCTAAAGTCATGATGAACGAAAGTTTTGGATTTGTCATATACAAACCATTGTAGTCGTCCATTTCAATTTTACCGCTTCTTTGTTCAATGATAGAAATAATTCCGAATGCTGCTAAGTTAGCTACTACGTAAACAAGTACGTAGTAAACCAAAGAAGTCATACTCATTGCTGTTCCTCCAATTACACCCAGCATGATATATCCTGCTTGTGAGATAGAAGAGAATGCCAGGAATCTTTTCAGGTTCTGTTGACGTACGGCAAACAAGTTTGCCATTGTAATAGTGATAATGATAATTCCGTAAAGTATTGCCTGCCATTCAGCAATCATTGAGCCAAATACTTTAGTAAGAATTGTCAGTAACACAAATGCAGCTGATCCTTTAGAGATAACCGACAGGTAAGAAGTAACAGTTGTTGGTGCACCTTGGTACACGTCTGCTGTCCACAAGTGGAAAGGAACCAATGAAATTTTGAATCCCATTCCTGTGAAGAAGAATACAAATCCAAGGATCTGCATCATGTTTCCTTCCAATGCTGCAGGTATGTCATTAAAGTAAAGTGTTCCGCATGAACCGTATATCATGGATAAACCAAACAATAACAGTCCCGAAGAGAACATTGCAGTAAGAATATATTTAGCACCAGCTTCTGCAGAGTTGTGTCTGTACTTGTCCAAAGCTACCAATGCAGCCATAGGGATAGAAGCTGTTTCCAGTCCGATGAAGAACATCAGGAAGTTTCCTGATCCAATCATGAAATACATACCAAGCAGAGTAGAGAGTGTAAGTACATAGAACTCTCCTTGCTTAATGTTTGTATCTTCACGTTGCAACCATGTGTGTGCTTGTAAAAACACAATCAGTGTTCCAAAAGAGAGGATGCTCTTCACGATTGTCATCATTGGGGTATAGTAATACATACCGCCAAATATTTCCGCCGGTGCAGAGGGTATCAGATTTGCCAGCGTATGAACGCCAAGTAGCAAACAAGCTGTCAGTGAAAAGTATTTGCGTCCTTTTTCTCCTGCTAGTAAATCAAATAATAGCAAAAGAACAATTACTGCAATGAGCGACAGCTCTTCTTTCATATATAGAAATTGACTATAATCCATTTTCTTCAGATTTTAATTCGTTATAAATTGGTTAGAGCGTTTACTACAGGCAACACACTATCACTAATCATATTACTAATCCAGAGTGGAGCAATACCAAGTCCGGCAACAGCAACAATCAGACAGATTACAGAGAATCTTTCATCCCATGTTGCATCTGTAAGTTTCAGATGCTCTTTGTTCTCAACATTTCCGTAAAGAACCTTTCCAACCAGACGAAGAATATAAACCGCTGTGATTACGATTGAAGTCGTAGCAATAATAGTGACTACACGGTGGAACATATCTGTGTGTTCGAATGAACCAACAAATATTGTCATTTCAGCAACGAAACCACTTAAACCTGGAAGACCAAGGTTAGCAAGACCGGCAATTACGTAACATACAGAAAGGAAAGGCATAACTTTCATCAAGCCACTAAGTTCGCGGATATCACGTGTGTGTGTTCGACCGTAGATCATACCGATCAAGGCGAAGAACAAGGCTGTCATCAAACCGTGAGATAACATCTGAATAATAGCACCTGTACTTGCTGTCTGATTCATCATCAGGATAGCGAAAAGTACCAAGCCGCAGTGACTTACTGAAGAGTAAGCATTGATGTATTTCAAGTCTTTTTGAACAATTGCACTGAATGCACCGTAAACAACACTGATTGATGTCAGGATAAGGAAGATCCAACCAAGCTGGTTAGCTGCTTCTGGCATCAGATACATTGCAATACGGAAACATCCGTAACCTCCCAGTTTCATAAGTACTCCGGCGTGAAGCATAGATACAGCTGTTGGGGCTGAAGCGTGACCGTCAGGAGACCATGTATGGAATGGGAACAAAGCACCAAGTACACCAAATCCTAAGAAAGTAAGAGGGAAGAAAATTAATTGCGAGTCCACTGGAATGTTATGCATTTTTGCTATTTCCAGAATGTTCATGCTAGTTGCACCCGAGCAGAAATAAATTCCAAGGATACCAACCAATAGCATTGCAGAAGCACCCATCAACATCAGGGTAAGCTTCATTGCTGCATATTCTTTCTTACCGCTACCCCATAATCCAATAAGCAGGTACATCGGGATAAGAGCAATTTCGTAGAACATGAACATGGTAAACATGTCTATTGTGATAAAGAATCCAAAAACTCCTAATGACAATAGGCAGAACCAAAGGAAGTATTCTTTGACTTGTACAGACATCTGCCAAGAAGCAAATGTTCCTGTGAATACAATAACAGCAGATAGTAAAAGCATTGCAACTGAGATACCATCTACTCCAAGTGAGTATTTTATATTAAGTGGTGCATACCACGTAACATCTGATCTGAAAAGCATTTCTGCAGTGTCACCGGCTCCCCGTGCAGCAAGATATAAGTAGGTAAGTACGCCTGCCAATACTAGCAGTAAAGTAGAACCTACAACCATCACACCTCTGATTTGCTTAATGTTGCGGCAAAACCACAAACCAAGCATCATTAACAGAGGTATGAGAACGAATAATGTTAAAAAGTTCATATCTATTCTGTTTTTTATTTAGATAAATAGAAGTAATCCTACAATAATAACTAAAGCACCGATCAGGAATACGTAAGCATATTGCTGAACACGTCCTGACTGGAATCCGCGGATAGAGAAAGATGCTTCCTGTGTGCTCCATGCAAGGAAATTCATGAATCCATCTACTACGTGGCGGTCAAACCAGGCAATAGGAGTAGAGATACAACGGAAGATAACCTTGTGTGTAATAAACATCCATACTTCGTCAACATAGAAACGATTTGTAGCTGCTGTATGAAGTCCGCGGAACTTTTTGCCCAGCATATTTGGAATTGTTTGTTCCGGTTTGCGATAGAATATAGTAGCGATTATAATTGAAGCCACTGCAACACATACACTGACACTAGCAACTACTACATCAAGATGAATGTGATATGCTTCTCCGTTACTACTTACCAATTCTCCGAATGGAATGAAACCTGCTACTAAAGTTATAGCTGCAAGGAACATTAATGGGAATGTCATTACAAGTGGAGATTCGTGAGGAGTGTGTTCGTGTTCTGCTTCTTTACCCCAGAAGATATTGTAATAAAGACGGAACATATAGAATGCTGTAAGACCAGCAACAAATGTCATTAACCATCCGATAACAGGACTGAACTTGAACGCTGCAGCAAGAATTTCGTCCTTACTGAAGAATCCAGAGAAAGGAGGAATACCTGCAATAGCCAAACAAGCAATCAGGAATGTGATGTGTGTAATAGGCATATACTTGCGAAGACCGCCCATGTGATCCATTTCGTTGCTGTGAACTGCGTGGATAATTGAACCGGCTCCCAAGAATAATAATGCTTTAAACATCGCGTGTGTAAACAAGTGGAACATAGAAGCCATGTAACCAAGACCTTCGTGTGTATCCATTCCTGTACAAACACCTAATGCTACAATCATGAAACCAATCTGAGAGATGGTTGAGAAAGCAAGCACACGTTTAATATCTGTTTGAACGCAAGCAATTGTTGCCGAGAATAATGCGGTAAATGCACCGACATAAGCTATAGCCGACAATACATCAGGAGCAAAACCAATATATAATGGGAACATTCTTGCTACTAAATATACACCGGCAACAACCATTGTTGCAGCATGGATCAATGCAGAAACCGGAGTTGGACCTTCCATTGCATCTGGCAACCAAATGTGGAATGGGAACATGGCACTCTTACCGGCACCACCAAGAAACATAAGTCCTAATCCCCATGCAATAACACTACCACCAAGGAATGTTTGTCCGGCTGCTGTCTTAAGAACTGTTTCACAAGTACCACTCATCAATTCAGTGAAGCTGAATGTGTTTCCGAAGAAAGACAGGATAAGGATACCAAGTAAAAATCCTAAGTCGGCAAAACGAGTAACGATAAACGCTTTCTTAGATGCTGCGATAGCACTTGGTTTTGTATAATAGAAACCGATCAACAGATAAGAAGAAACACCTACAAGCTCCCAGAAAATATACATCTGGAAAATGTTGGTTGCTAAAACCAATCCCATCATTGCAAAGGTGAAGAGTGAAAGGAATGCATAGTAACGATGGAAACCTTTTTCACCTTTCATGTATCCCATACTGTAGATGTGAACCATGAATGATACTGTTGATACAACTACTAACATCATTACAGAAATAGGATCAAGGAAGACACCTATGTCAATGTGAAGATGTTGAGTAAAACGTAGCCATTCTATATTATAAGGAATGAGCGTCTGATAGATTCCGTTTACACGCGGAGCAGTAAAATACTGAATTGCGGTAAGGTAGGATAGCACAGTAACAATACCCAAAGATATTGTTCCACATATTCCTGCTACACTAGGTTTAAGCTTGTGTCCCGTCAATCCTAAGAAAAGGAACATTAGCACCGGAAGCAGTAAGATAAATATTGTATATTCCATAATGTCTCTTTATTAATGTTTCATTTCTTCGATGTCCTTCACTTGAATACCTCGTACGTTGCGATAGATATTGATAATGATTGCAATACCAACAGCTGTTTCGGCAGCAGCAATTGCAATGGCAAAGAGCGTGAAGAAGTGACCTTCTAACTGAGCAGGGAACAAAAAGCGGTTAAACACTGCAAAGTTGATGTCTGATGCGTTCAATATAAGTTCCAATGATATAAGCATAGCCAACGTGTTTTTGCGGGTTAAGAATCCGAAGACTCCGGCAAACATCATGATGGTGCTTACTATTAAATAATATTCTACTTGTATTTCCATTCTCTTTTATCTTTTACGTGCGATTACTAAACCTCCGATGATACAAGCAAGCAGTAAGACACTGATTGCTTCGAAAGGCAACAAATATTGTTGCTTGCCGCTACCCATCAGTGCATGTCCAATTGTCTTCATACCCAATTCCTGAGATTCAGCTGTAGCTGTAGGAACGAAGTTGTGAGTCAAAACAATAAATAATACAATGGCAGCACCGGCAATGGCAGAAATCAGACTAGCCAGAAGTTTGCTTTTATTCATTTTCTTATTCAAGCTCTGATCAGAGTTGGTAAGAAGTATCGAGAATACATACAGGACTACAATACCTCCTGCATAAACCATTAATTGTACAGCTCCCAGGAATGTATAATCCAATAGGAAATAGATAGCTGCTGTGCCGAATAGAACGAACAGCAGATAAGTGGCTGAACGTAGAATCTTACTGGTGGTAACTGTCAACACCGAAAAGATGGTGATGAAAATTGCCACAACGAAGAATGCTACTTGTTGAAGTGTTATATCCATATTCATTTACTTTTTTTCTTCTGTTAAACCTTCAGTATTCGGTTTCTTTTTTACTACAACTGATGAACCCTCGTTGTTAAGCGTCTTAATAAGCTTACTACGATCAAATACAGCATGTTCGAAAGAATTATCAAACTTGATGGCATCGTGAGGACATGCAGTTACGCAAAGTTGGCAATACATGCAGCTTCCAAGGTCATATTGATATTTCACTAATACTTTTTTCTTCTTACCTTCTTCGTCGGTAACCATTTCTGAAGTTACAGTGATGGTATCGTTTGGACAAGCCATCTGACAAAGTCCGCAGGCAACACATTTGTGCTGGTTATTCTCGTCGTGAGGCATAACCAGTGTACCGCGGAAACGGTCGGATATTTTCAAAGTAGCCCGGTTTTCAGGGTATTGCTCTGTGGTCTTCTTGCGGAAGAACACTGTGATACTGGTCTTCATACCTATTAGCAAGGTCTTCAAACCACCAAACAGTGAGCCTATATATTGATTAAAACTATTCATATCTTTCTATTAATTAAAAGTGTAATCCAAATACAACAATGAGTACCATCAACAATAGGTTGAACATACTGATTGGCACCAAAAACTTCCATTCAAGTTTCAATATCTGGTCGATACGTAAACGTGGGAATGTCCATTTAATCCACATAAGCAGGAATACTACAAAGAAGGCTTTTGCAAAGAACCATACAAATCCTGGAATAAAGTCCATTATTGCATTGAATCCGTCAAGACCAGTAACGTGGAATGGCATCCATCCTCCTAAGAATACTGTTGCAGCTACACCCGATACAATAAACAAGTTCAGGTATTCTGCAAGGTAGAAGAAACCGAAGTGCATACCAGAATACTCTGTGTGGTATCCGGCAGTAAGTTCAGATTCTGCTTCAGGTAAGTCGAACGGACCACGGTTTGTTTCAGCATTACCGGCAATAAGGTAAACGATGAAAGCAATCACTGCAGGAATATGACCTTTGAAAATATTCCATCCGTCAGCCTGACCTTCTACGATTTCAGAGAACGACATTGTTCCTGTAAGTACTACCATTGTAAGGATAGAAAGACCAACAGAAAGTTCGTAACTGATAATCTGAGCACCACTACGCATAGCACCGATTAATGTGAACTTGTTGTTACTACTCCATCCTGCAAGCAGAATACCTACAACTCCGATAGAAGAAGCTGCCATAAGGAAGAATACACCAATATTAAAGTCGATAATTTCCATTCCTTTATTTATAGGTAAACAAGCGAATGAAAGGATAGAGGCGAGAATTACCATGTAAGGAGCCAGGTTATAAAGTAACCGGTCCGAGTTTTTCAGAGTGATAATCTCTTTGATTAACATTTTAAATACGTCGGCAAAGACCTGCATTAAACCGTATTTACCAACACGATTAGGGCCAAGACGACATTGGAAGAATGCACATACCTTACGCTCCATATAAATAAGAACGATAGCAAGTACAGCATACATTAGCATAATGCAAACGCCAATGACAACACATTCCAGGAAAATGGCTAAGCCTTCAGGCATGAATCCTGTAAGCAGGCCATGTATCCAGCTTGAAACTATACTAAAATCAAACATATCTTTTATATTTTATTTATCTATCAATATCAGGTACTACATAGTCAAGCGTCGCACCAATTGCAATAAGGTCGGCAATCTTGGCACCGCGTGTGATGGTATCTATAGCCGATACCAATGGAAGACCGGTTGAACGGTATTTCATACGGTATGGGTATTTATCTCCGTGGCTTTCAATAAATACACCAAATTCTCCACGACTAGCTTCAACGGAAGCAAAGTAGTTACCCTCTGGTACACGGATGATAGGTTTCATTTTTACTTGATAGTCTCCCGCTGGGATGTTGTCTATAAGTTGTTCAATGATCTTCATTGATTCAAGAATTTCATCCATACGAACCATGTAACGTGCAAAACAGTCTCCTTCATTGTAAACAATTTCCTTGAAGTCTACTTTTCCATACATTGCGTAAGGTTTGCGCTTACGTGTATCGCATGCCCATCCTGAAGCACGACCAGTACCTCCGGTAGCACCGAATGAGATAGCGTCTTCACGACTCAATACGCCAACGCCTTTCATACGTTGATGAACAATTATGTTTCCTGTAAATATGTCGTGGTATTCTTTTAAGATAGGACGAAGGTAAGCTATGAATTCTTTTACGTCTTTTACGAAATCAGGGTGAAGATCTGCCTGTACACCACCAATGGTGTAGTAGTTCTGAATCAAACGACCTCCTGTTGTTGCTTCGAATATATCAAGAATCTTTTCGCGGTCGCGGAAACCATAGAAGAATGCTGTTAAACCACCTAAGTCCATACATGCACATGAGTAGAACAAAAGGTGAGAGTCGATACGTTGAAGTTCGTCCATGATGGTACGGATGTACTGAACACGTTCTGAAACTTCTACGCCCATAGCTTTCTCAATACACATACATACAGCATGACGATTGTGGTGAGAAGCTAGATAATCAAGACGGTCGGTCAATGCCAGTGTCTGAGGATAAGTCAGACTTTCGTTCATTTTTTCAATACCTCTGTGGATATATCCGCAATAAGGTTCAATCTTCTTGATTGTTTCTCCCTCAAGAGAAGTACGGAAACGAAGTACACCGTGTGTTGCAGGGTGCTGAGGACCGATATTAACTACATATTCTTTGTCTTCGAAAAGGACATTAGTTTTATTAACCAGATTTCCTTCTTCATCCAATGAAAGTTCTTCAGTTGTATCTTCAGTAACTTCGTTGGTCATGCGAAGAGGATTCAATGAATCATCGTAGTCCTTACGCAATGGATATCCAACCCAGTCTTCGCGCAGGTATAAACGGCGCATATCAGAGTTGTTAATAAAACGAATGCCGAAGAAATCGAACACTTCACGTTCGTTAAATTCGGCAGCTCTCCATAAATCTGTAACTGATGCTAATTCTGGCTTTTCACGATCGGCAGTCATTGTTTTCAAAACAATGGTGTGGCCGTACACGGTAGATTCCAGATGATATACTACACCCAGTGTTTCGCCCCAGTCCATACCGGTCAGACTTAATAAGAAGTCAAATTGCGTATCCTTATCGTTCTTTAGTCTTTCTGCTAAAGCGTGGAAGGATTCGGCAGGAATGGTAGCAGTCAAGTCACCCTGTTCAGCAAACTGTGCTTCGGGGACGATTTCTAATATTCTGTCTTTTATATTCATAGCTTATTTTTCTTCTTTCTCTTTGCGGTTTACCCCACCGAAGAATTTTTCGAGTTTTACTTTGCGTTGCAATTGCATCAAACCGTAATAGAATGCTTCCGGACGTGGAGGACATCCTGGGATATATACATCCACCGGCATAATCTGGTCTACTCCGTTTACTACGTGATAAGATTTCTTAAACGGACCACCGCTTACAGCGCATCCACCCACAGCAACTACATATTTAGGATCAGGCATCTGGTCGTACAGACGTTTCAATACAGGAGCCATTCTGTCTGTGATAGTACCACAAACCATAATCATATCTGCCTGGCGAGGACTGGCACGTGCTACTTCGAACCCGAAACGGGCCATGTCATAACGCGCGGCACCAAGTGCCATGAATTCGATACCGCAACAGCTTGTAGCGAATGTAAGCGGCCAAAGGGAATTGCTTCGTCCCCAGTTGATGAGATCGTCCAATTTGCCCAAAAGTACGTTTGTACCTTCTGCATTGAGCTCAGCAACCATTTTTTCCAAATACTCATTATCTTGAAAGTCTTCATATTGCATTGACTTTATTTTCGGCTTCTTTATTTCCATTCAAGAGCTCCTTTCTTCCAAGCATACGCCAGGCCTAAAATTAACACACCGAAGAAAAATAGGATACTGATAAGTCCGTTTACGCCTAGCTCACCCACAATGGTAGCCCAAGGGAAAAGAAAGACGGTTTCAACGTCGAACATTAAAAACAGGATGGCAAAGAGGTAGTAACCAACTCTGAACTGCATCCAAGACTTACCTCGCGTAGGAATACCGCATTCGTACGCCTCTCCCTTTTGCGGGTTAAACGACCGCGGCGAGATCGCTTTGGCGATAAACAATGCCGCAACAACCAAGGCAATTGCCGTGATTACAGCGACGACTAACATCATAAAATTCATAGTTCAATGTACATTAAAAATGTATAATATAAATAGAAATATTTAACAAAAATGAAATATAGGCTGATTTTCAGCTTTTAAGAGCGCAAAGATACAATTTATTATTAATGATTTGCAACCCACACCTAACAAAAAGTAGTTTTTTTATTCTCTTTTTATTGGGATGACAGAAAATAAAAAACAGAAAAATGAGCTTAGTGACTCTTTTTTTGATAAAATTGTGAAGTAAAGAGTGAATAATTATGAATTGCTAAATATAAATAAAATTTCTTTAAGAGATAAACAGATATTTGGCTTGGAAAAAATATTTTAAATCAGTTCTGTTAATAGTCACAGCAACTGGAAACTTCTTCCAGAAAAGGTCGAAGACACGATTCAGGAAAGGTCAAACTTCTGGATTTTTGTAAAATATTTCTCCATATTTTTAGAAAGTCCGGTTCTGTTTTCAAAAAACAAAACCGGACTTTTCTATATTGGGTGTGCGGAACAAATCGTTCCATTAAAAAATCTATCACCAATAAATAAAAATGTAACCTCAATAATCAGGCAAGATAACCTGTTTGGTTTGGGAATGTAACCTGAATAAATGGCTCAAAAAGAACGGTTAAACACTTTTTAACTCGGATTTCCTGTTTTTAGAGGCAACTTATAAGGTTATATTCTGACAATACGTTTTACTTTTTGAGTTAACAGCTTGATTATAAGCTGCGGAAAAATTATGTTCACCCCCTATAATAACAAAAAATAGGGGTGGTTTTTCCGCGCTTTTAAAATACTTATCTTTTCTTCCAGAAATAGGGTGTAAAGAGAAGCAGTACAGAGAATATTTCCAGACGGCCTATAAGCATAAGGAATGATAAAAGCCATTTTCCTCCATCGGGAAGACTGCTCCATGAATAGGCCGGACCACATAATCCTAACCCTGGTCCTACATTTCCAAGACTGGAAGCTACCGTTCCAAAGGATTCAATATTTCCTACTCCCATAATCATCATGCCAAGCCAACCTATGGTGAAGATTGTAATATACACAAGTACAAAAACAATGGCAGATGATTGCAGAGAGGGGGATACTGCAATCTTGTTTATTTTTACCGGTAAAACAGCATTCGGATGAATCATACGTCTGAACTGATTTCTGGTCATCTTACCAAGAATAATAAATCGGATACTTTTTATAGCTCCGGTGGCTGAACCGCTGCT
Organism: uncultured Bacteroides sp.; assembly: GCF_963675905.1. Classification (NCBI taxonomy): domain Bacteria; kingdom Pseudomonadati; phylum Bacteroidota; class Bacteroidia; order Bacteroidales; family Bacteroidaceae; genus Bacteroides; species uncultured Bacteroides sp. Next base: position 4,134,684 of record NZ_OY780936.1, read on the forward strand.
GGCACCAATAAACATCATAACAGCTAACATGGCCCAAAGAAAAGGTTCCCAGGTCATGTAGTCGGCAGAGGTGAATCCTGTTGTTGTTAAGATGGATGTTACGTGTAACAAACCTTTTCGGAAAGATTCTTCACCATTCAGAGGAGTGGTAGCTGCCAATGCGAATGAGAATACTATTGTTAGAATAACAATTCCCACCATGTACCATTTCAACTCACAATCTTTTAAAGCTTTTTTTACTTTGCCTTTTGTGAGGTAAAAGTAAAGGGTAAAGTTTATACCCGACAATATCATAAATAAAGATATTACGTACTCAATGTATGGAGAGTTGAAATATGCTATATTTGTTTGTTTGGTAGAGAATCCTCCTGTAGAGATAGTCGAAAAAGAGTGGCATACAGAGTCGAACAGGCTCATATCTCCCAATAATAAAAGTGCCAGTACTGCGGTTAGTGTCAGATAAATATACCCAATTCTTTTTGCTGTAGCGCTGATACGTGGGTGTAACTTTTCGCTCGCAGATCCACTTGTCTCAGTAGCAAATAGCTGCATGCTTCCAATTCCAAAAAACGGTAGTATAGCAATAACTACAAATATAAAGCCAAATCCGCCAACCCATTGAGTAAGGCTTCGCCAGAAGAGTAGTCCATGAGGTAAGGATTCAATATTATTGAGGATGGTGGCTCCTGTAGTAGTAAATCCCGACATGCTTTCAAAGAATGCATCAACAGGTCGTGGTATATACCCGCTAATTAAATATGGGAGCATACCAATTGCAGAAAAGAGTATCCATGCCAGGGTTATGACTAAATATCCGTCTCTTTTGCTCAGTTTCTTTGAGGCTCTTGTTCCCATCAATATAAGCAATCCACCTAAAACTGCCGAGCCGATTGCCACTTTCAGAAAATCGTTCAGAATCTCTTCCTGATAAATGAGAGAGATTCCTGCGCACGAAAGCAGTAATATAGCTTCGATGAGTGCCAGAATACCTGTTATTTTAAATACTATCTTTAAATTAATCATACTTCTTGCTATCTATGGCTTCTTTATCTGTTAGTTGAAGAACTTTTCAATCTTTTTAATCATCATACTCAGGCAGAACACAACAACATGATCTTTAGGCTGTATCTGTGTATCTCCTGTTACCACAATACCTTCTCCGTTACGTATCAGTCCTCCGATTGTTGTACCCTTAGGCAGACCCAGGTCTTTTACTTTACGTTTGGTAATGGCCGATCCCTCTTTTACTTTAAATTCAGCCACATCAGCATTGGCAAATGTCAGACACTTCACATTGCTTACGTCTGCGTTCAGCATCATCTGATAAATATGGCTCGCTGCAATCAGTTTCTTGTTGATTACCGTACCAATATCCAGACTTTCCGCCATCCCGATGTAATCAATGTTTTCCACCTCGGCAACAGTCTTTCTTACTCCCATTCGTTTGGCAGCCAGGCAGGCCAGAATGTTAGTTTCAGAACTTCCGGTCAGTGCAACAAAAGCTTCTGTGTCTTTCAATCCTTCTTCTATCAAAAGATCAACATCACGTCCGTCTCCGTTAATAACCATTGTCTTATCATCCAGTAACTCAGTCAGTCGCACACAGCGGGCAGCATCATTTTCTACAATTTTCATCTTCATGTATTCAGGTGCATACTGGGCTGTTCTTACCGCAATACGGCTTCCTCCCATAATCATCACATTACGCACATCGGCATAATGTTCCTTTCCTACAACTTTACGAATGTATGGAATGTATTTCTGAGTCGTAGTAAAGTAAACAATATCATATAGTTTTATGGTATCGTCACCGCGTGGAATAATGGTTTCGTTACCTCTTTTAATAGCTACAACATGGAATGGTATATTTTGTTTTCCAAGTTCGCTGAGAGAAATGTCAAGAATGGTAGCTGTCTGCCTTATTTTTACACCAATAAGTATCAGTGCACCACCGCAAAATTCCCACCACTGACGAATCCAGCTCATTTTGATTGAAGATACAATTTCTTTGGCAGCAAGCATTTCCGGGTAGATAAGCGAATCAACACCCAGCTTCTTGAAAAATTCCTGATGATTAGGTTGAAGGTATTCAAAATTATCAATACGAGCTACAGTCTTCTTGGCACCCAGATTGGAAGCCAGCATACACGCAGTCATATTTCGGCTTTCATCCGGAGTAACGGCGATAAACAGATCGGCATTTGCTACTCCCGCATCCTTAAGCCCGGCAATTGAAGTGGCAGATGTGCATACTGTCATCAGGTCATAGTTGGCATCCAATGCTACCAGCTTGTCCTCATTTTCGTCCATCAGAACAATGTCCTGTTTTTCTTTAGAAAGGAGTTTGGCAAGATGTGTGCCCACAGCTCCGGCACCTGCTATAATAATTTTCATAATTGCGATTTTATAGTTTGATATATGCTTTCTTCATCCATTCCGCAAAGCTTGTAAAGCTCTTTAACATTACCATGCTCCACAAATATATTAGGAATTCCTATTCGTTTTATCTTTGGAGTGTAATTATTCTCAGACATAAATTCCAGAACAGCACTTCCCATTCCACCTTCCGTAACACCGTCTTCTACGGTTATCACTTTGCTGAAGTTTTGTCCCACTTCATGCAGCAGATCCTTATCAAGCGGTTTCAGGAAACGTAAATCATAATGTGCAATACTTGCTCCTTCAGCAACTGCGCGTGTAATTGCTTTGGAGGTTAAATGTCCTATCGGACCAATGGTGATAACGGCCATATCTTTTCCGTCTCTCAGTTTTCTGCCGGTTCCCACAGGTATCTCTTCCATAGCACATTCCCATTCCACAACAGAACCTCGTCCTCTAGGATATCGTATTACGAACGGTCCTTTATCAGGAAGCTGAGCAGTGTACATCAATCTTCTAAGCTCGTGCTCGTTATATGGAGAAGCAATAGTCAGATTAGGAATGCAACGCAGATAAGCCATGTCGAACGCACCATGATGTGTAGGTCCGTCTTCACCCACCAATCCTGCACGGTCCAGACAAAGCACTACGTTCTGTCTTTGAATGGCTACATCATGAATTATATTATCAAATGCCCGTTGCATAAAGCTCGAGTAGATGTTGCAGAAAGGAACCAGTCCATCTTGTGCCATTCCGCCCGAGAATGTAACAGCATGTCCTTCGGCAATGCCCACATCGAAAGCTCTATCCGGCATTTCCTTCATCATAATGTTCATGGAGCATCCGGTTGGCATAGCAGGGGTAACGCCTATAATTTTATCGTTTTGTCTGGCAAGTTCCAGTAGGGTGTTACCAAAAACCTCTTGAAAGAGAGGAGGCATACCTTTAGTATTGGTCACAATCCGTTCTCCTGTCTCTTTGTCAAAGAGTCCCGGTGCATGCCACACTGTTGCCGATTTCTCTGCCGGTTCAAAACCTTTTCCTTTTACAGTATGCAAATGCAGAATCTTAGGGCCAGTCATATCCTTAATATCCTTCAGTACACGAGATATGTTCTTTACATCGTGCCCGTCGAACGGACCGAAGTATCGGATACTCATTCCCTCGAATATATTAGGCTGCTGAAGTAGCAAAGCTTTTAAACTGTTATTAAAACGAATAATGCTCTTCTTTCGCGTTTCATTTAATATACCCCAACGAAGCATTAACTGGGCAAATTTTTGCCTTAAGCGGTTATAACGGTTGGTTGTGGCCAGATTAAGCAGATACTCCTTCATCCCCCCTACGGTACGGTCAATGGCCATATTGTTATCATTGAGTACAATCAACAAATTATTAGGAGTTGATGAAGCATTGTTCAATCCTTCAAATGCCAGTCCTCCCGTCATTGATCCGTCGCCAATCACGGCAACCACATGGCGGTCTTTCTCTTTTTTATGTTCGGCAGCCACACACATTCCCAATGCTGCAGATATGGAATTTGATGCATGTCCGCAGATGAAAGAATCATATTCACTCTCATCAGGAGAGGGAAATGGCTTAAGGCCATTTAATTTCCGGTTGGTTGAAAAGGCTTTTCTTCTTCCTGTAAGGATCTTGTGGGCATAAGCCTGATGTCCAACATCCCACACAATTCTATCGTAAGGAGTATTAAAAACGTAGTGCAGAGCTACGGTCAGTTCCACAGCTCCCAGACTCGCGGCAAAGTGGCCCGGGTTGCACGAAAGCTCATCAATGATGTCCTGCCTTAGTTCTTTACATACTTCAGGAAGCAGATCTACATTGAGTTTGCGAAGATCCCCCGGACAATTTATGCCATTTAGTAAGCTATATGTTTGGTCATTCTTCATTATCAGACAAATTTATCGCAAAATTAGTATAAATAACTCATAAGATGTTTACTTTTGCAGTGATATTTTTATTGTAGTCAAATATATAGCATGTATATAAATGGAATTCAGAACATTAGTAGAACTTCCTAAGAAAGAGCTGACTATCACTTATTCTGATCAGATTCTGTTACTAGGTTCCTGTTTTGCCGAAAATATAGGAAATCTTTTAGTAAAGAACAAGTTCAACTGTGAGGTCAACCCCTTTGGAGTTCTTTATAATCCACTATCAATAGCCAATGCCTTGCAATGTCTTGATGATAAGAAAACATTTACAGAAAAGGATTTGTTCGAATACAAAGGGCTATATCATAGCTTTATGCATCATGGCTCTTTCTCAGCTTCTTCTGCGGACGAATGCCTGAATAATATCAATCATCGTATGCACTCGGCAACTGCTCAGTTCCCAAAGCTAAACTATCTGCTTATCACGTTTGGTACAGCTTATGTATACGAATATAAGCAAACGGAGATGGTGGTGGCTAATTGTCACAAACTACCCGATAGTGCTTTTACCCGCCGTTTGTTGAGCGTAGAGCAAATTGTTGATACTTATGTTTCACTGATAACCGACTTGTTGAAAAAGAATGCAGATGTAAGAATCCTTTTTTCTGTCAGTCCTATCCGTCACGTAAAAGATGGCATGCACCGCAATCAGATAAGTAAGGCTACTTTGTTATTAGCAATTGATCAATTAAAAGAAACATTTCCCGGGAATGTATTCTATTTTCCTTCTTATGAACTTGTCATGGATGAGTTGCGCGATTATCGTTTTTATGCCGACGATATGCTTCATCCATCCTCCGTGGCAGTGAACTATTTGTGGGAAGCATTCGATAATTGCTATTTCTCCCGGGAAACCAGACAAATCATGAAAGAATGGGGCCAAATTAGTAAAGCCCTGCAACATAAACCTTTCCATCCTGAATCGGAACAATATAAGTCTTTTTTAATACAAATTGTGTTAAAGATTAATCAACTTAAAGAAAAATGTCCGTTCTTAGATGTCGAAAAAGAACTTAAATTATGTCGTATTCTATAGAAACTATCTCGCAATTATTATGCGCAAAACGCATTGGTGATAAAGAATCACGCATCGATTGGCTTTTAACAGACAGCCGGTCACTCTGTTTCGCTGAAGAAACTCTTTTTTTTGCTTTACAAAGCAAACGTAACGATGGTCATAAATATATCTCCGATCTATATGCCCGGGGTGTCAGAAATTTTGTTGTAAGCCAGTTACCTGATACTGCATCTTTTACTGATGCTAACTTTCTGGTGGTTGCCAATCCGCTGAAGGCATTACAGAAACTGGCCGAATTGCATCGTGCTAAATTCCAGATTCCTGTTATCGGTGTTACAGGCAGTAATGGGAAAACTGTGGTAAAAGAATGGCTGCACCAGTTGCTCAGCCCCGATCGTGTTATCACACGTTCTCCGCGTAGTTATAATTCTCAGATCGGTGTACCGCTCTCCGTATGGCAGCTGAACGAAGAATCAGAACTGGCTATCATTGAAGCCGGCATCTCAGAAATGGGAGAGATGAGAGCTTTGCAATCCATTATTCGTCCTACTATCGGTATACTTACCAACATTGGTGGTGCACATCAGGAAAACTTCTTCTCTCTGCAGGATAAGTGTATGGAAAAGGTCTCTCTGTTCAAGGATTGCGATGTTGTAATCTATAATGGAGACAACGATCTTATCTCAGATTGTGTTGCCAAGAACATGCTTGCAGCCAGAGAGATTGCCTGGTCAAAGAAAGATAAGGAGAAACCTCTTTTTATCAGTGCTATAAACAAGGGTACCGATAGTACTACTATCAGCTACCGTTATCTTGGATTTGATAATAGCTATACTATTCCGTTTATTGATGATGCTTCCATAGAAAACTCCCTCAACTGTCTGGCTGCCTGTCTTTACCTGATGGTGCCTAATGAGGAGATTACTGCACGGATGGCTAAACTGGAACCTGTAGCCATGCGTCTTGAAGTAAAAGAGGGTAAGAATGGTTGCGTGCTTATTAATGATACTTATAATTCAGATATAGCTTCACTCGATATTGCACTCGATTTCCTTTACCGTCGTTCGGAAGCCAAAGGAATGAAGCGCACACTGATTCTCTCTGATATACTTGAAACCGGACAAAGCACTACTTTACTCTACAGAAAGGTGGCTCAGCTGGTTCATAGCAGAGGTATTAACAAGATAATAGGAGTAGGGCCCGAGATTACTTCCATTGCCAAGAAATTCGAAATAGAAAAATATTTCTTCCCTAATACGGAAGCATTTCTCAAGTCGGAAGTCTTTTCTTCTTTGCGTAACGAGGTAATTCTTATCAAAGGTTCCCGCGATTTTGCTTTCGAACGCATTTCGGAAGAGCTCGAACTGAAGGTTCACGAAACTATCCTGGAGATTAACCTGAATGCACTGGTTGCCAATCTTAACTATTTCCGCTCCAAGCTGAAGCCGGAGACTAAGATGGTGTGCATGGTCAAGGCATTTGCTTATGGTGCAGGTTCTTATGAAGTGGCAAAGACTTTGCAGGATCATCGGGTAGATTACCTGGCAGTAGCTGTGGCCGATGAAGGTTCCGACCTCCGTAAGGCTGGTATCACCGGATCTATCATGATTATGAATCCGGAGATGTCTGCATTCAAAACCATGTTCGACTATAAGCTCGAACCTGAAGTATATAGCTTCCATCTGCTCGATGCCCTGATTAAAGAGGCCGAGAAAGAAGGTATTACCAATTTCCCTATCCATGTAAAACTGGATACCGGTATGCACCGTCTGGGATTTGCTCCCGAGGATATGCCTGAGCTGATTAAACGACTGAAATCGCAGAATGCAGTTCTTCCTCGTTCGGTATTCTCTCACCTGGTAGGTAGTGATAGCGATAAATTCGATACCTTTACCCGTCAGCAGATCGAGATATTCGATGAAGCATCTCTGCAGCTCACTTCCGCTTTCCAGCATAAAATTCTGCGTCATATCTGCAACTCTGCCGGTATTGAAAGATTCCCCGGTGCACAGCATGATATGGTACGTCTGGGTATTGGTCTCTATGGAGTCAGTGCTGTTGATAACTCTATCATTAATAATGTGAGCACACTAAAGACCACTATCCTTCAGATACGTGATGTGCCTAAGGAAGATTCTGTGGGTTATAGCCGTAAAGGACACCTGGAAAGAGATTCGCGCATAGCAGCCATTCCTATTGGTTATGCCGACGGATTGAACCGCCACCTGGGTAATGGAAATGCTTACTGCATGGTTAATGGAAAGAAAGCTCCCTATGTGGGCAATATCTGCATGGATGTATGCATGATTGATGTTACTGATATTGACTGTAAAGAGGGTGATAATGCCATTATATTTGGCGATGAATTGCCTATAACTGTCCTGTCTGATATATTAGATACTATTCCTTACGAAATTCTTACCAGTGTTTCTTCACGGGTTAAGAGGGTTTATTTCCAGGATTAGTTTTTGCTTTATCAGTAATTAATTGGGCAGAATTATTTGCAGGTTTATTACTTTTGGCTAGCTTTGTCATCTAAACAAACACTAATAATTTAATAATCAATCTGTATGTTGAATAGCATTTTACTTTGGAGTGTCGGATTCCCGGAAATCCTTGTTTTGGCTTTAATTGTGCTGCTCCTTTTTGGTGGAAAGAAAATCCCCGAACTGATGAAAGGACTGGGCAAAGGTGTAAAGAGCTTTAAAGACGGTATTAAAGAAGCCGAAAATGAGATTAAGAATACGAAAGACGAATTAGACAAGCCCTCGGAAGAAGAGAAAAAATAAGTGCGCATGGCTGAAATGACGTTCTGGGATCACTTGGACGAGTTACGTCGTGTGCTCTTCAGGGTATGTGGAGTATGGTTTGTATTGCTGATAGGTTTTTTTATTGCAATGCCCTATCTGTTCGATGCGGTAATTCTTGCACCTTGTCACAATGATTTTGCCTTTTATTCCCTTCTTCACAAGATAGGGGATTTGCTCCAATTGTCCGATGAGTTTTTTACCCAACAATTTGAGGTGAAGCTGATTAATATCAATCTGGCTTCGCCTTTCTTTATTCATATTTCCACTGCCTTCTGGATGTCGGTAGTGGTGTCTGTACCCTATTTACTGTTCGAGATATGGGGATTTATCAAACCTGCACTCTATGATAACGAGAAGGGTAATGTGCGTACCGCCCTCAGTATTGGAACAATCATGTTCTTTCTGGGTGTGCTGCTGGGATATTTTATGGTCTTCCCGCTTACCCTGCGTTTCCTGGCAACCTATCAGATAAGTGCAGAGATAGTCAATCAGATTTCTCTGAATTCCTATATAGATAATTTTATGATGCTTATCCTCATGATGGGACTGGTTTTCGAGCTTCCGCTTGTAACCTGGATGATGGCTAAAATCGGAATTGTCACAAAGTCGCTTCTTAGGAAATACAGAAAACATGCCATTGTGGCTATCTTTATAATAGCTGCTATAATTACCCCAACCGGAGATCCGTTCACCCTCTCAGTGGTAGCCATTCCTCTTTGCCTGCTCTATGAAATGAGCATCCTTATTATTAAGGATAAGAAGAAAGAAATTGCAGAGGAAGAAGAATGAATCAATTAGCAAATGAATATTATGACTCCCTCCTGAGGATATACCTCAGCGAGGAGAGTTCTCTTACAATGAAATACAGGCAAATGCGTGACCTGCTCGAACGCCTTTGCCGACAATCCATGCAGAACGAGCAACTGCAGATGACCGATCTTTCTGCTCGTATCAGCTACCTGGCATCCATTGCTTCACTTTCGCGCAATGCTCAGAATCAGTTGCACACCTTTCGGCTTACTTCCAATGCGGTGATGAACCGTCGTGAAGAACCTACCCGCGAGAATCTTCTTCGAGATCTTCGTACCCTGGCTTTAACGGTGAAGAAACTGTTTCAGATGGATATTCCTCAGGAGCTTTACGATCTGTTACCCAGTCAGGCAGATGTACCTTATGCTCCTGTCACTGCTCCCCGTAACGAAACTATTCGTCGGGTAAGGGTTTGTTTTCAGTCGGCCGATGATACTTATCTCTATGTTATCCCGGCTGACAGAACGGTGGACGAACCGCTGAAAGTGCGCTATGCAGTAGCCGGTAAGAATCAAGAGTTCAATGAAACCATTGATCAGCTCTGGAATTGTGCACAACTAAATCTGCTCGATGTCACGGTGGATCAGGAGGGAATCCTTATTCCTTCCATGATTGTGCTCGAACCGGATTATATGATTGATATCAGTACCCTGGCCGAATGTTTCAAAGATTACGGTCATCATCCGGCAAACTATATACTTGGCCGCTTACAACCTATGTCCAACACACGTCCCTTGTTACTCGGTAATATAGCCAATCTTTTTCTGGACGAGTGGATTCATGCCGATGGAGATGTTGATTATATAGAGTGTATGCGCAAAGCATTCCGCACCTATCCCATAGAGTTGGCTTCCTGTGAAGATCTGCTCGATCCAAAGCTGGAGTTCGAGTTCTTTAACGACTGCAAAACTCATTTTGAACATATAAAAGAGGTGGTGACTGATACTTTCCTTGCTCCGGGGTATCATCTAAATAAGGAAGATGCCGTACTGGAACCCTCGTATGTGTGCGAGGCGCTTGGCTTGCAGGGACGTCTCGACTATATGCAGCGGGATATGAGCAGCTTTATAGAAATGAAATCGGGAAAGGCCGACGAATATATCATCAAAGGAAAAATTGAACCCAAAGAGAATCATAAGGTGCAGATGCTTCTTTATCTGGCAGTGCTGGAATATAGTATGGGTATCAGTCATAAGAAAGTGCATCCCTATTTGCTCTATACGCGTTACCCGTTGCTTTACCCGGCTCGTCCGTCGTGGGCATTGGTCCGCCGGGCTATTAACCTGCGCAACCTTATTGTGGCTGGGGAACATGCAGTTCAGTTGCAAAACAGTTCCGCGTATACGTTCGAAGTACTGAGTGAGATTACTCCTTCCGTACTCAATGAAAATCACCTGCGTGGCATGTTCTGGGAACGCTATCTGGCTCCGTCCATCTCTGCTTTTGGCAATAACTTCAATGCACTCTCCCAACTGGAACAAAGCTATTATCTTACACTCTATAACTTCATTGTCAAGGAGCAATACATTTCCAAATCGGGCGAGATGGAATATGACGGGCGTGCGGGAGCAGCTTCCCTCTGGTTGGCTACTCTCGAGGAGAAACGGGAAGCGGGAGAGATTCTTTACGATCTTACTATTAAAGAAAATCGTGCAGCCGATGCACATAAAGCCACAGTTACGTTTACCATTCCCCGATACGAGGAGGAGTTCCTTCCAAATTTCAGGGTGGGAGATGTGGTGCTTTTCTATGAACGAAATAAAACAGAAGATGCGGCTACCAATAAAATGGTCTTTAAAGGGAGCATAGCTGCCATCAACTCAGAAGAGATTGCTGTGCGCATCCGTGCTTCGCAGCAAAATCCTTCCGTGCTTCCTCAGGAGAGTCTTTATGCTGTGGAGCATGACAGTATGGATACATCCTTTAAAAGCATGTTCCAGTCGCTTACCCTTTTTGCTGAGGCTAATAAAGATCGTCGCGACCTGCTGCTGGCTCAGCGGAAACCGTTGTTCGATACCTCTTTCGATGAACAGATTACTCAGGCCACCAACGATTTTGCACGTATCACACTGAAAGCTCTTGCTGCCAAAGATTTCTTCCTGCTTGTGGGACCTCCCGGAACCGGGAAAACCTCCTGGGCATTGAAACAGATGGTTACTGCCTTTCATAAGCAACCTCATACGCATATCTTACTGCTTGCTTATACCAATAGGGCAGTAGACGAGATTTGCAAATCCATTTCATCCATCACTCCGGAGATCGATTATATCCGAGTGGGTAGTGAGCTCTCGTGCGAAGAGCGCTTCCGCCCTCATCTTATCGAGAATGTGCTGGCCTCCTGTAACCGTCGTTCAGAAGTCAGCGAACGTATATCTCAATGTCGCGTAATCGTGGGTACCGTTGCCTCCATATCCAATAAGCCCGATCTCTTCCGTCTCAAGAAGTTCGATGTGGCTATTGTCGATGAGGCTACCCAAATACTTGAACCTCAGTTGTTGGGCATTCTTTGTGCTAAAGACAGGAAAGGGGATAATGCTGTTGGCCGGTTTATCCTCATTGGCGATCATAAACAACTTCCTGCAGTTGTAATGCAGAGTAGCCACCAGTCAAGAATTGCTTCAGAAGATCTTGTTTCTGTAGGAGTCACTAATCTCAAAGATTCCCTTTTCGAACGCCTTTACCGTTATTATGCTCACGATCCGGAAAACCGGGTAGTCGATATGCTCTGCAAGCAGGGACGAATGAACCCTGCCGTAGCTCTATTCCCTAATAAAGCTTTCTACGGAGGCAAGTTAGAACCAGTAGGTTTGCCCCATCAGCTGGAAACAGATTCCCCTTACGGAGATAGGGTACAATTTATACCTTCTCAACCGCATACCGGTGGCGGGTCCGATAAATGTAATATCTACGAAGCCCGTTTGGCAGCCGATATCGCTGTGCAAGTCTACAACCGTCGCCCTGAAAAATTCGATGCTGCCCGTTCATTGGGTATCATAACCCCTTACCGCAGTCAGATAGCCATGATAAAGAAAGAGCTTGCCCTTCGCCAGATTCCTGCGCTCAATGATATACAGGTAGATACCGTGGAGCGCTTTCAGGGCAGTGAGCGGGATGTTATCATCTACTCTTTCAGTGTTAACTATCCCTGGCAGCTACAGTTCCTCAGTAATATAACCGAGGAAGATGGGGTGGAAATTGATCGCAAACTCAATGTGGCATTAACGCGAGCCCGTAAGCAAATGTATTTAATTGGGTCGCCAGAATTATTAAAACTTAATAAAATATATAAAGCTTTGATTAAATTAATACTTCCTACCTTTCATTAACATGCTCAAGTGAAAAAAAGGCTTATCTTTGCACTACGTTTTTTTCATAGAGATTTAGATTTAAGGTTAGAAGAATTGTGGAAGTCGTGAGACTTCCCTTTTTTTTAAGATCTAAAGAAGAAGGTCGCCCCATAAAGGCGGCCTTTTTTGATTCAATACTATGTCTTGCTTTAAAAATAAAGAAAGGGCGCTCAGTCAACGACCGGGCACCCTTTCTCAATTTATTAACCGTATTTTTATCTTTTCATCTATTATAGATCAGTGATAATCTTGTATTGAGGAACAAGAGTTTTCATAATAACCCATGCAATAAGATAAGCAAAGGCACATACACCAAACATAATTCCGTAAGCTACAGTTGGATTAGCAGCATACAAGTCTGTGATAAATCCGGCAAACAGCTGAATCAATACACCACCGATACCACCGGCCAAACCACCGATACCTGTTACAGAAGCGATAGCCTTTTTAGGGAACATGTCAGATACTGTAGTGAACAAGTTAGCCGACCAAGCCTGGTGAGCAGCACCTGCCAGACAGATAATACCTGTAGCTATATACATAGCAGCGCTACCAAAGTGTTCTACATTACCAAAGTATTGAGTCGACAATAAAGCAACAGGGCAAAGAGCGATAAGGAACATGGAAGTCATACGGGCTTTGTAAGCATTCATACCCTTGTTCATAAAGAACATTGGAATACTACCACCAAATACACTACCAATAATTGCGATACCGAATACAATAAATGTAGGCCACATTACTTCCTGAGTAGTCATGTGGAATTGTTTTTTCAGGTAGTCAGGCAACCAGAACAACAAGAACCACCAAACACCATCAGTCATGAACTTACCGAAGAAGAAAGACCATGTTTGTGGGTATCTTAACATTTTACCCCATGAAATCTTTTCCTTTATACCAGCCTTTTCATTTTCAACCTGTTCAGGAGTAAGTTCAGCATCGTCAATGTGAATATAGTCATATTCGCTTTGGCTAATCTTACCAGTTTCAAGCAACTTCTTCTGTGATTTGAATAGTGCAAACCAGAAGAACAACCAAATAAAACCAATACCACCTGTCAGGATGAATGCCATCTTCCATCCAAGAGCCGGACCGAAGTAAACCAAACACCATGGAACAAACAGTGCAGAAATCATTGCACCTACGTTCGAACCACTGTTAAAGATACCGGTTGCCAAAGAACGTTCGCGTTTTGGGAACCACTCTGTTACAGTTTTGATAGATCCAGGGAAGTTACCGGCTTCACCAAGTCCGAATACACTTCTGATTGCTACGTGCAAAGCTACAGTCTTTCCTACAAAAGCATTAGCGATACCACTAAATGACCACACAATTAAAGAGAGGGCCAATCCCATCTTTGCACCGATCTTATCAATAACAACACCGGAGAAAACAGTGAAGCCAGCATAAGCGGCAGTAAAGAATGCAGTAACATAAGAGAAGTCAGAGTTACTCCAACCAAAACCACCTTCTGCCACTGGTGAGCAGAAAAATTCTTTTAGAAAGGCAATTACGTTACGATCCATGTAGTTAATGGTCGTAGCAAAGAATAGTAAGGAACAAATAACCCATCTGTAACGGGTCATTTTTTCATTCACATTCTGAAATGTACTCATGATAAATGATTTAATAATTAGTAATTTTAAAATAATGGGACCAAAATTAATGATTATTATCGAGACGTATGGTATATTTTTTGCTCAAAATAGTGTATAATTTGATTGTAAAAATCTGAAAGTTATTACATTTGCAAAATAAATAAATGGAAATATCTGAAAACTGTAATTTATGGAAATAAAAAAGAATACCCCTCAATGGTTTGCTGTCTATACTGCTCCTCGTGCAGAAAAAAAGGTTCGCGAACGTTTTCAGCAGTCGGGTATCGAGCATTATCTTCCTGTTCAGATGGTTACCAGGAAGTGGCACGACAGACTAAAAAAGGTGGAACAGCCAGTTCTCACAGGCTATATTTTTGTCCGTATCCTCCCCGAGGAAGCTTCTAAAGTGCTGATGACCTACGGTGCCATAGCTTTTGTGCGCGAGCAATCCCGCCCTGCTGTTATTCCCGATAGTCAGATAGAGCGTCTTCGCCAGATGGTGGAAATTTCGGAAGAAGAGATTGAGTTTACTCCTGCCGATCTGGATCCTGGAACACCCGTTCGCATCGTTCGTGGCGAGCTGGCTGGTCTTATTGGTGAGATGGTGGAGGTCAAAGGCAAGTTTAAGGTTGCCGTTCGTCTCTCCGGATTAGGGTGTGCGCTCACAACTGTTAGCGCCAGTTGTTTGGAGAAGCTTTAATTTTTTATTTTGCTTTGATTGCAACTGGCCTTTTCTTTTGCCTTGATGCAAAAGAAACAAAAAATCAAGGCTGCATTTTTTTTGCTAAAATCGAGAGGCTTGTAGCGGAAGGTGCTGAAACTCGCTTCGCTCAAACAGCAGCCCCTTCTTTTCGCTACAAACCTCCCGATTTCTTCACGCAAAAAAAAAGAGGCCGGTCCTGTTGGTTTCTGAGCGGGCTGCTGTTGTGGACTGATTAGCTTTGCTTCGCTCGCTTGTCACTTCGTGACATTTTTCTTTTCCGCTCGGCTGCGCCTTCGTGTTTTGCTTGGCTACGGTTTTGGACCAATTAGCTTTGCTTCGCTCGCTTGTCACTTCGTGACGGTTTTTTGGCTTTGCTCGGCTTTGCCTTTGCTTTTCTGGCTTATTGTAGGAATTCTGTTGCTGGTATCATTTTTATTTTTAGTCCACTTTCTTCAAAAATATCTTTTTGATTGAATGTTACTATTGTTCCTTCGTTTATATTAAAATACTTCATGGCTTCAACTAGTCCGTTGTATTCCCGTTCAAAATTAGTGTCTTCAATCTTGTAGCACACTTGTATTACATCCTGAACTTTACCTTTGTTCATTGCTATAAAATCACATTCTCCTTTATCTTTAAAGTAATAGATGCCGGGATATTTGCTTCTTAGATAAAGAAATACCGCATTTTCAAGTTTGTGTCCGGTGTTGTCTGTAAATGCTGTTGAATTTTCATTGAATAATCCCAGGTCCATGGCATAAATCTTTTTGGGATTTCTGGCTTGTGCTTTTAATGAGTAATTGAATTGAGGGATAAACTCAAGTAAATAAGAATCTTTCAGATACGAAAAATACTCAAGAATAGTACTGCTTGATTTTATTCCATACATTCCTTCCAGTTTATTGGCAGAAACAAGATTACCTATGTTAGATATCAGATATACTGCCAACTGACGTAGAGAATTTACATCGCGTATGGAATGACGGATTGCTATGTCACGAATCAAAATATCATCCATCAAGTTATTAAGTATCACGCCCATCCCACTTTTAACATACTCAGGAATTCCTCCATGTGCCAGATAATCATTAAGTGAATCCGAATTATTTTCAAGCTTCTTAAATGATAAAAACTCATTATACGAGAAAGGGAATAACTCACAGGTAATATGTCTGCCGGTGAGATGCGTTCCCAGCTCTTTACTGAGAAGCGATGCATTCGATCCGGTAATAAATATCCGGTATCCTTCATTGAGCTTCTGGTGAATAAACATTTCCCATCCACTCACTATTTGAATCTCGTCAAAAAACAGAACGTTTATTTTTCTTTTACTGATTTCATTACCAAGCCGTGCAAAGTCCGATATCTCAAAACCGGCCAAACGGGTATCTTCAAAATTAAGATAGATAGCATTGCTAAATCTTTCTTTTAATAACTGAAGTAAAAGAGTACTCTTTCCACACCTCCGAATGCCGGTTACAATTGTTGCATAAGTTTCTATAACAGGCAACCTATTCAAAGCATCACGTCTCAGTCCTGTATCTTTTCTTAGAAATACATCCCATTGAGAATCTATAACTCCTGCTATTTGTTCCTGCGTAATCATCTCATTGTCATTTATATAATCACAAAGATATACTATTTCCCAATAGTAGCAAATAAAATCTCCCATTATTATCGGGTAAAGTCTCCCAATGCTATCGGGAGAAATCTTTCAATACCTTTTTTTGCTTTGAGTGCAGCTTTCCTTTTCTTTTTGCTTGATCAAAAAGAAACAAAAAATCAAGGCTGCATTTTTTTTGCTAAAATCGAGAGGCTTGTAGCGGAAGGTGCTGAAACTCGCTTCGCTCAAACAGCAGCCCCTTCTTTTCGCTACAAACCTCCCGATTTCTTCACGCAAAAAAAAAGAGGCCGGTCCTGTTGGTTTTGGGAGCGGGCTGCTGTTTTGGATCGATTAGCTTTGCTTCGCTCGCTTGTCACTTCGTGACGGTTTTCTTTTCCGCTTGGCTGCGCCTTCGTGTTTTGCTTGGCTGCTGTTTTGGACTGATTAGCTTTGCTTCGCTCGCTTGTCACTTCGTGACTGTTCTTCTTTTCGCTCGGCTTCGCCATTGCTGGTGGGTTGTGGATCAATTAGCTTTGCTTCGCTCGGCTTTTCACTTCGTTCTTTGCTTGGTTACACTATTGCTCGGCTTCGCCATTGTTCGTCATCGTTCGGCTTTGGGGTTCTATTCTTCCCAAATAGGTTCAGCTTGCCAATTCTCTGGAAATCCCATAGCTCGTATGTCTATTCCTGGATAAGTATTCAATAAAGTTTCTATCTTTGTTTTGAATGTATTGTGGGG
The DNA here is from genome assembly GCF_963675905.1 of uncultured Bacteroides sp. Classification (NCBI taxonomy): domain Bacteria; kingdom Pseudomonadati; phylum Bacteroidota; class Bacteroidia; order Bacteroidales; family Bacteroidaceae; genus Bacteroides; species uncultured Bacteroides sp. Next base: position 4,151,646 of record NZ_OY780936.1, read on the forward strand.
AGAAATTGTATATAGAAAGTAACGTATCATACAAATTCGATAATACATTCTACGTTTATCTGTTTTAAGGGGATTTATCCAATGATAATTTAGATTTTTGGGTTCAGCCGGACTAATAGGCAATTCTCTATTCCACATGCGGGAATGATGACAACACATATTACGTAAACCACTTATTACAATTAGCCATGATGTAAAAACAGGTGGTTGTAACCCGAAATGCTGAGCTATCTTTTTCTTTAAAGTTTGATCTTTTAAGTTCAAATAAATATGAGCTAAACTTCCAAAAGGAATAATTTCTGTTATCATCCATGATGGAGGGTATTTTTCTAAATAAGTATTCCGAAAATGAGATATGAAATCTTCTTTAGAATTTTGTAATTCCTTATCTATTGATACTAATGTGTTTTGATATTTATTTTGGTCACTAAAATATCTATTATCAGTCAACCAGAATAGGTCTCCAAATTGTAAACTAGCGAAATTGGTTATACAACTTCGAATAGCTACTTCAATTTTTTCGATCTCATTAAATAATAGTAATCGAAATTTCCGGTCAAAACGATAAATATTCATAACTTGATAAAAAGTAGCACCATCTTTATAAAGATGCTTTTCTTTTGGGAATTTTAAAAGAGGATAAAAGTAACCGCTTAATCGAAAATATCCAATATTAGTAAGATAATTGCTTGCCTTTTTTTCGTTTGGAATAATCAAACCTCTTTCTTTGAGAAGATTAATTAGTTGGTTAGGAGTATAACAAGTTTTATTAAAATGTGTTTTCATAGAGTCTAAAATAAAACGACCCGCCGATTTGAGCATTGTTAAGAGGCTTGGCGGGTTCTACTGGTTGCAAAGATAATACAATATACTGAAAAAACAAAATATTTTTATATTATTGAATTTATTCGAAAGGTCCATAGGTGTGAAGCCGAACTGAAAGAAAACCGTCACGAAGTGACAAGCGAGCGAAGCAACGCTAATTGGTCCAACCACCCACCGAACGATGGCGTAGCCGAGTGGTAGCAGCAAGACTGGCCTCATGAGTTTTACGTTAAGAAATCAGGGGATGAAGAGCGTTAAAAAGAAAAAGCTGTTTGAGCGCAGCGAGTTCTTTTTCTTTAGCTCAGCATCCCCTGATTTTAGTAAAATTCGTGCAGCCTTGATTTTTTGTTTCTTTTGCATCAAGGCAAAAGAAAAGGCCAGTTTAAGAAAGAAACCTAAATAGCAGTAAACTTAAAAAACCGTTAGACGAATATTAAATCCCTCTAACGGCCTAAATAAAATATATAAAGAATTTATTTGCTAAGAGCAACCTTGTCAAGAACAGGAACCTTCACTCCTGAAAGTGAATCCTGCCTAATGTCATTAAGCTGTTCAAAAACAACAATCTTATTAGAACCCTTTTTCAAAAGGCATCCCGGAAGATAAAGCGTTTGTTGCGGACCAACCTTCCAATAACGACCCAGGTTAAAACCATTCACAAACACAATACCCTTGCCCCATGTAAAAGTTAAAGCTCACCCCGTTATCCAGATACTTCTTCGTCTGTTTCGCCACATTTTCGGCAGATACCTTCTGGAACGGTTCCCCCCAGTGGTCCAGCCATCCCGGGTAGAACTCAGCCACCATGTACGGGCCCTTGCCACCGTTAAACTCATCCACCACCTTCTTCAGGTTCTTTATGTTATCCTCACCGTTGGCAGTAGGCAGCGCACCCTCAATGGCACCCCCTTTGAACAGCCAGCTACCGTCCGAGGTAAACATCGGAATGTCGAAACCCGCATCAAGCAACTGCTGGCGAATGGTTGCACTATATTTCTTGTGAGTCTCCAGCGGAATATCCGGACGCTGCGCTACGTAAGATCCAAATTCATTCTCAGCCTGCACCATTACCACCGGTCCACCCTTTGTAATCTGCAAGTCGCGCACCTCATTGGCCAGCTTGTTAATGTACACCTTGCACGAATCCAGAAACTGCCTGTTGTCCGTGCGAATCACCAGTCCCGGAGTCTTTTGCAGCCACCACGGGTAGCCACCAAATTCCCATTCCGCACAAGCATACGGACCCGGGCGCAGAATCACCATCAGTCCCACTTCCCCTGCAGTCTTAATAAACTCACGTATATTGCGGTTCCCCGTTTTAAAGTCCCACACCCCCGGAGCCGTTTCGTGATAGTTCCAGAACACGTAAGTAGCCACAGCGTTCAGCCCCATGGCCTTCATCATCTGTAAGCGGTGGCGCCAGTACGGAGCCGGCACACGTGCAAAGTGCATTTCCCCCGAGTGAATCTGAGTCGGTTTGCCGTCATACAGAAAGTTTCCGTCCTTTATGGCAAACGAGTGTTTCGCCTGTTCGGCAAAAGCAGCTCCGCTTATCAACATAAGAGCCACAAGCAAAGCAGAGAGCTGTTTTTTCATGTTTAGTCTGTTGTAGAGTAATAATTAATCTAATAACCGCCAAATATAATAAATTTATTTATTAATTATTCCTGCTTGAATAAAATTTTAAGTAAAATGAACTAAAATAACAGTCAGGATGTTTAATAAACAAAGCACACAATCAAATGAAAAACATTATTAAAATAATCGCCCTCCTGCTCATGGCAGCCATCGTAAGCGGATGCCGGTCCACAAAGAACGTGGCCTACCTGCAAGGCGTTGAGAATCTTACCGATGAGCAACTTCAACGAAGTGCACAATCCTATAGTGCAAAGATAAAGCCCAACGATATGCTGCGCATCATAGTAAGCGGAGCCGAAGATCCCGATACCTATATGCCCTTCAATCTATTAACTTCAATACCCTATAACGAAAACGCCACCCAGGCCAATGCCTCCTTGCAAAGCTACCTGGTAGATACCCGTGGCACCATCGACTTCCCCGTGCTGGGAAAGCTCTATGTAGTTAATTCCACTACCGATCAGGTAAAACAGATCATTACCGAAAAGCTGAAAGACTACCTCAAGGCCGACCTTGTAGTTACCGTGCGCTTTGTCAACTATAAAATCTCCGTGCTGGGCGAAGTCAACCAGCCCGGCGTATTCACCGTGCCCGACGAAAAAATAAGTATCCTGCAAGCCCTTTCCCTGGCAGGAGACCTCACCCTCTATGGCCGCAGAGATGTAGTAAAGATTCTGCGGGAGGAGTCCGATGGCCACAAAACCATCACCACCCTCAACCTCAACGACCGCAACCTCATCTTTTCCCCCTTCTATTACCTCCGTCAGGGCGATGTGGTCTATGTAGAGCCCAATAAAGCAAGAGCCAAGGGAGCAGGAGTAGGAGCCGCCACCAATATCGTATTCTCCGTGGTGTCCGTAGTTATCGGTGTAGCCTCCCTTATTGTAACCATAGCCAGGTAATTCAACTTATATATTTTTTCTTTTAACATAGTACATATAAATTAAAAAAAATATTTTTTTTAATTTTAACTCATATTTTACTAATTGATTAATATTCAGTTATTTGTTTAACAAAATAATACTAAAAACGTTATTGAAACTGAAAACTAATAGAAATTAAATATCGTTTAGAGTTAAAAAGTTTCTATTTATCAAAAAATGTTTTTACCTTTGCGGCGAATTTAAGAAAGAATAAGGAATTCGTTGCTACGGTTATGTTAGTGACGAACCTTGTTGCATCATAACACAACCGATTCGAAAAGCTAATGAACAGACAAAACTATCGCTATTTACTGCTACTTGCAGTAACGCTACTCTTTTCTGCATGTAAATCTGCAAAAAACATCGCCTATCTGGAAGGAGCCGAATCACTAACTACTGATCAACTGGCTCAAAGTTCACAACCCTTTAATGCTACCATCAAGCCGAACGATTTACTGCGTATTGTGGTAAGTGGTTCCGAAGATGCCGATACTTATATTCCTTTTAATATTACAACTTCAGTTCCTTATAGTGCAAATGCAGTACAAGCTACTGCTACATTACAAAGTTATTTGGTAGATAGCAAAGGCACTATTGATTTTCCAATGTTAGGAAAATTGGCCGTAGTCAATCAAACTACCGATGCTGTTACAAAAACAATTACTCAAAAGCTTAGAACGTATTTAAAAGGAGATATCGTAATAACCGTTCGTTTTGCCGATTATAAAATATCCGTACTGGGCGAAGTTGCTCGTCCGGGAGCCTTTACTGTGTCCGATGAAAAGATCAATGTACTCCAGGCACTCTCCATGGCAGGCGATTTAACTATTTATGGCCGCAGAGAAGTGGTTAAAATACTTCGTGAATTACCCGATGGACAGAAGAATATAGTTACGCTCAATTTAAACGATAAAAATCTGATATTCTCACCATACTTCTACTTGCAACAGGGCGATGTGGTCTATGTAGAACCCAATCAGGCAAAAGCCAAAGGTTCAGATGTGGGTAGTGCCACCAGTATACTTATCTCAGTAACTTCAGTTTTGATTGGAGTAGCTTCATTGATTGTTACGATAGCAAAATAATATTTTGTATCTATTTTCGTATAATCGAAGAACTTTAGCCTTCTGTCATCTTAACTATTTAAATCTATAAAAATGATTCCAAAAATCACCAATTGGTATTTCTCTAAGAAAGCACTTCCTTATTGGGGGGTACTTGCTTTGGATTGTCTTATTGTAATGTTCTCTGGATACGTTGCAACGTATCTGGAAGTTGGAGGTTTAGAATTTGCTCAGTCATTCTGGCCAATGACAAACGGCATACTCATCAGCATGGTGCTTTATGTTGTGGCGTTTCGATTATTTCGTACCTACGCCGGTATTATCCGTTATTCATCTTTTATAGACTTGCAGCATGTAGCGTTCGCCACATTTGTAGGATCAATACTTACCTACATAGCCTCTTTTGTACTGGTATCTGTCAATGAAATCAATATGCCGGATCTTTTGGGCATTAGTAGAATATTCTTCGTCTCTACTCTCCTTATGTGGTTGGAGCGTGTTGCTGTGAAACGTATGTTCGATGGCTTCCGTGCAAAGGATGCAACGCCTGTTGCCATCTACGGAACCAAGAATGGTGGTATCAGCATTGCTTATAGCATCATAAACGCGAAGGAAAAGGAATTCCGTTTGGTGGCTTTTATCTCAGATGGTGTGGAAATGAAGAATACTTACTTGCTGGGGAAGAAAGTAATCTTAAATGGCAAGGGTATCGCTGAAGAGTTGAAACAGATGGGTGTAAAAGTGCTCCTCGTTTCTCCGCTAAAAAGTGAGATGTTCCGCAAGAATGCAGCCATGATTGACGAATTTCTTGCTGCAGGTATTAAGATCATGATGCCGTCTGCAGCAGCAGAGGAATGGGATGGTAAGAGTCCTCTGACTACCCAAAACCTTAAGGACGTAGACATTGAAGATCTCCTTCCTCGGGATAAAATTGAGGTGAATATGGATGCAATTGGAGCATTGCTCACCGGTAAGAAGATTTTTATTACGGGTGCTGCCGGTTCCATTGGCAGTGAGATGGTTCGTCAGGTGGCGGTATACAAGCCTGCGAAGATGATTCTCATTGATCAGGCAGAGACTCCTATGCACACGGTACGTCTCATGATGGCTCGTGAGTTTGGTTACATAAAGTGTGAAACCATTGTTTCCAGCATTGCTAATAAGAAACACATGGAGAACATCTTTGCTGCGCATCTGCCGGATTACGTGTTTCATGCTGCTGCCTACAAGCATGTGCCCATGATGGAGAACAATCCTGGCATTGCTGTGCAGAACAATATCTATGGTACACGTATAATTGCAGACCTTGCAGTGAAGTACGGCACCAGGAAGTTCGTGATGATCTCCACCGATAAGGCTGTGAACCCAACCAACGTAATGGGTTGCTCAAAGCGAATCTGCGAGATTTACTGTCAGTCACTCAATAGGGCAATTGTTGAGGGTAAGGTGAAGGGGGCTACTCAGTTTGTAACAACTCGTTTCGGTAATGTATTGGGAAGCAATGGCTCGGTAATTCCGCTGTTCCGTGAGCAGATTAAGAGGGGTGGTCCGCTTACCGTTACTCATCCGGACATCATTCGCTTCTTTATGCTGATCCCTGAGGCTTGTAAGCTGGTGCTGGAGGCAGGCACCATGGGTAAGGGTGGCGAAATCTTTGTTTTCGACATGGGTGATCCGGTAAAGATTGTTGACCTTGCTAAACGCATGATTAGTCTTTGCGGAGCCAAGGATATAGGAATCAAGTTCACCGGACTTCGTGATGGTGAGAAACTCTTCGAGGAGATGCTGAACGATGAAGAGCAGACAAAGCCTACACACCATCCTAAGATTATGGTTGCCAGCGTTCGTGAATACGATTACGAGACAGCATGCCACAACGAAACTCGTTTGCTGGAAGCATCCCGCTCATTCGACGATATGGCTATTGTGAAGATAATGAAAGAAATTGTGCCGGAGTACAAGAGCAAGTGCTCTAGGTATGAGGTGCTGGATAAGACGTTGAATGCGCAACTGATGACTGATATCTTATTAAAAATAAACTCAGCCCATTGAATCTTTTTTTATCGATAATAAGAATAATAAAACATATAATAATGTCTGACGAAAGAAAAACTATATACCTCTGTCTCGCCCACATGAGCGAAGAGGGAATTGAGCAAAAGTATGTTAAGGAAGCATTTGATACCAATTGGGTGGTTCCAATGGGACCTAATGTGAACGCTTTTGAGGAAGACCTTCGTAAATTCGTTACTGGAAATTTTGAAAGTGCTGTTTATCAAGACTCTCGTTGGCCAGAGGCTACAGCTGCAGCATGGAGCTTGAATCCAGCTTTGAAGGACACAAAGGTCGTTTGCCTTTCTGCTGGTACTGCCGCCGTACATTTGGCTCTATTGGCATGTGGTGTAGGTGCTGGCGATGAGGTGATTGTTCAGTCATTCACTTTCTGCGCAAGCTCACACCCTATAACTTATCTCGGTGCAACACCTGTGTTTGTTGATTCAGAGCCTGAAACATGGAATATGGATCCTCAGCTCCTGGAGAAGGCAATCCTTGATCGTAAGGAGAAAACAGGTAAGTATCCTAAAGCTATCGTACCAGTAGCACTCTATGGTATGCCATATAAGATTGATGAGATCATGGCAATTGCGGATAAGTATGGCATTCCTGTAGTCGAAGATGCAGCCGAAGGTATGGGCTCACGTTTCAATGGTCAGGTACTTGGAACTTTTGGTAAGTTTGGTGTACTTAGCTTCAATGGCAACAAGATGATTACCACTTCTGGTGGTGGAGCGCTGATCTGTCAAAATGCAGAAGATGCTAACACCATCATGTGGTACGCCACTCAGGCTCGTGATGCCTATCCATACTATGAGCATACTGCTATTGGCTACAACTACCGTATGAGTAACGTATGTGCAGGTATCGGACGTGGTCAGATGACTGTACTCGACCAGCATATTGCTCACCACAAGCACGTGCAGGAACTGTACAAGGAGTTACTGAAGGATTTAGAGGGTATTACTCTCCACGAACAGCCTGCCGACCCACGCTACGATGCCAACTTCTGGCTCTGTGCAGCCACTCTGGATGATAACGTAAAGATTCAGGGTCAGGAGAACGCCTACAAGAAAGTAATCAAGACTGCAGTAGGAGGTGCAGCCGGAGTCATCAAGGCAGTAGATTCTGCCACTACCGATTGCCAGCCAAACGAGAACGTAGAAGCCCTCCGCGTCTTCATGCTCTCTAAGAAGGTAGAGTGCCGTCCTGTTTGGAAACCTATGCACAAGCAGCCTGTTTACAAGAACGCTCCTGCCTACACCAATGGTGTATCCGAATCCCTCTTCAAGGTCGGCTTCTGCCTTCCAGCAGGTCCTTATGTGACCGATGAAGACGTACGTTACATTGTTGATTGTATTCGCGAAGCCATCGTAAAGTAATACAATAATCAAGTGCGTGCACAGGTGGACGCAAGTCAGAGTTCGATACTCTCACGCACTTGTAGAAACTTATACCCATGATGTTATGTCACATCTGGAGGTCACCAAGCAGGTATACCTAGGTATGACATTAGATAAGTTTAACGCCTAGAAGCCCCATCATAATAATTTCTATAAGAATGCACTGATGCGTATGGCTATTCTATTAGAGCCGGAATAGGTAAGCAAGGTTCCGATGAGACAGATGACATTGTAGAGTCATCTTTCAGCGACTTGCCCGAGGATGCACCTATGAATAAAGCACTCCCGCTACTTCAGCAAGACTTGATGAAATACGCTAAGCATCTACTCCATATAAAAGACGATGAGATATAGTAATTGAGAAAATGATACAAAATTACGCAACCATATATCAGACTGCTCTTGCTATACTCGCTGCTATCATTACAGGTGGATTTGTGCTTATCTATGTAGAGTTAAGTAATAAAAAAACACGCGAGATGGACAATTACGAACAGCTGATGCGCCTCTTCATGCATAAGCTCTCAGCCTACTTACGCTTTGTCAGTTGGTGTCAAACAAAAATAAGAATTCCCAAGACCAATCTTAAGGGTAGTGAAAAAGAGTTTAAGCAAGTATTAGACTATCTTGCATCTTTGGGTGGACATGCCATAGTGTCTGATGGTGACTATCGTGTTAACTCATTTACTGCAGATTAGCTCTACAAGATCAGCTACAACCAGATTAATCATATTTGTAAGCGTCCAATTTTCACGTCTTGCCATTAGTTACTAGTCTAGCTACTTTTGCATAGTCATCAAAAAAATGAGATTATGTATAGTCGTGAAGATTTAGAAAAGCTCTGGTTCCTCTACAAGTTGGAGGGTCAACCGAAAAATCTATCGATAGAATCGTTCTGCACTCAGCAGGGTGTTTCTTATCAAGCATTTTACAATTGGTTCTCTAAACGCAAGAAAGCCATCGTTCCGGTGGAGATTGTTGGTATGCCGACAGAGCAGTTATCGGAAGAAGAACAGCAAAAAGAAGATTCACCTTGTCAGGAAATCATCTGTAAGTGTGCCATACAAACGGTAGTAATTTCCTTGGAGAATGGCGTTCAACTATCCAAGAAGAATCTAAGCTATCAGGAGTTGCTCCGATTGGTAGAGAAATTGGAGGTTTTATGCTGACAGTCTCCGGTTTGAAGAATTTCTACTACTTACCGCATTTTCACGATATGCGTTGTGGTTATGCCCGTATCATGGAAGTTATCCGAATGAGTTATCATCGAAACCCTTATAAAGGTGATGTTTTTTTCTTTATGTCCAAGAATGAACGCAGTGTTCGTATGGTAATGTACGATAAGCACGCGTTCAATGTTCATACCTGTACATTCGCCAAAGGATATCGCTTTATGAAGATAAGGTTTGAAGAAGAAAAAAGCATTTATCAAGTGGATTGGAAAGATATCATTTCTATCCTCGAAAGTCCTGTTGTAAGGGAGATTAGAGTTAAAGATAAGAATAGTTAAATGCAATTTTAATCATCTGATAGTCAGATAAATAAGTGTTTTATTCTTTGGTTTTTTGCAGTAATTTTACTATCTTTGAGGCAAAGAAAAGAACATGGATTTAGAGGAAGTGCTACGTAGGAAATTCTATAGAGAACAGCTGGAACAGTCTGATGACGAAACTCCTGTCTGTCTTCCAATTTCATGTAATGATATGAGCGATACCGAGAAAAATTCTTTTATTCAGTTTTTGGCAGCTGAGTCTCATAGGAAGGATCAGCAGAACAGTCGTCTTCAAAAAACGATAGATGATCAAGGTGAAAGGCTGAACGCCATGCAACTCACTTTGGAGAAAATAGAAAGTGCTCAGCATGCCACTCGTGATGAAAACATCAAACTGAATGCTCAATTGCTACTGCAGAGTAAAAATCTGAAAAAGTTGCAGTCTGATTCAGCTGCTAATTCTCAAGCATTGAATAAAGCTCTTCGTGAGGCAGCCAAATACCGGAGTCTCTATGAAGTGCTTCGAGATGAGAAGTTTGTAGGCACTAGCCAGAAGTCCGGAAAGTCGCGTCCGGCAGTCGGACGTGATGACGACAAAGACGAATGGACTGGCACAGGCAATGCAGGTGATGATGAATCTAACTCTGATACAGTATCTGTTACGGAACCCGAAGCAGGCAAAGAGAACTTAGAACACTCCTGTTCAGAGAGCGCCAATACTGATTCAGTTGTAGAACCTAAAAAGAAAGAGCGTCCTTATCGTCAGGGTTTGAAGTATAACACAATGAAGGCTGAAGCCACGATTCTGCATAAATGCGATCTTACTCGTATCCCTGCGGATGCTACGATTGTCAAGACTGAGATCAGAAGCTCTTTTCATTTTATAAGCCGTATTGAAGAGCATCAACAGGAATATGTGACCTACCGCACCAAAGACGGTCGCCTGGTAACATCCTTTTACCCCATGAAGAAACCGGCTCAAGGTTCGGTATCAGAAACCCTTTCGGAAGATGTCCATACGGATAATACGGGGGCATACGATGAAGAAGGGCAGATACTGAAGAACTTTCCCGGTACTCATGCTACTGTAGATATGCTTGTAGAATTGGTCTTTAACGCCTATATGCTGGAAACTCCTGTTTATCGTGATATGATCCGCTTGTTTGAATTAAAGTTCAAAGTTTCCCGTCAGACCATTTTGAATTGGTTGTCAAAAGGATCCGCTGCCTTAAAGAAACTGCTTCCTGTATTGAAATCACAGGCTTTGGAGAAAGATTCCATTATCAATTGCGATGAAACCTGGTGCCGTGTAAAAATGCAAGATAAGTATAAGAAGGCTTATATCTGGTGTCTGGTTAATAAGTCTGCCGGCATTGTGATCTTCTTTTACGATGAAGGCAGCCGTAGCCGTAAAGTGCTGACTGACTTCATTGAAGATTCTGATATAGCTGCTTTACAATCTGATGCTTATAACGTCTATAAATATTTAGATGGCGAATTAAGTGAGGTAGAGCATATTTGCTGCATGGCTCATGTAAGGGCCCGATTCCAAAAAGCCTTATTGCAAGGTAAGGATGAACTGGCAAGACCTTTTATGAAGTGGATTGGTCGGTTGTATGATTTTGAACGCTGTTACAGTAATGATGACCTTCCGCCCGATGAAATAAAGAGGCGAAGGAACGGATCAGAAACCACCGAAATAGTAGGTTCCATTTGGATGGAGTTAACCCGTCTGCTCGACGACCCTTTACCCAAAGGTGATCTGATAACTAAGGCTCTCCATTATTTGAAGAATGCATGGACTCCCATTATGGCTTATCGCAATAACGGTAGGTATTGCATTGATAATTCTATAGCGGAACGTTCGATTCGTACGTTGACGATTGAGCGCAAGAACAAAATGGCTTTTGGTAGTCATAAAGGTGCTGAAACCTCGACGATTTATCATACCTTTATTGGTACTTGTAAAATGGGTGCACTGTCATTCTACCAATTCTTGAAGCAATATTTAACTGCTTTTATGGAAGGACGTACGGATTTTGAGAATCTGACCCCTGCCATACTGGGCAAAATCAATTAAAAAAATCTAAATTTTAATGACCTTTATTTGTCTCGTACGTGTAAACGTGCGGTGAATAAAGGGTTTTCAAATAACTAACGTGGAAATTGGACGCTTACATCATATTTGGTATCTCACTCACAATCGGCATAGCTGCAACTTGCAATGGGACGCTACTCATGACGTAAGTGTCCCATTTCCACGTCTTGCCATAAGTCACTAGTATAGCTACTTTTGCATAGTTATCAAAAAAAATGAGATTATGTATAGTAGTGAAAATTTAGAAAAGTTCTAGTTCCTCTACAAGTTGGAGGGTCAACCGAAAAATCTATCGATAGAATCGTTTTGCACGCAGCAGGGTGTTTCTTATCAAGCATTTTACAATTGGTTCTCTAAAAGCAAGAAAGCCATCGTTCCGGTGGAGATTGTCGGTATGCCGACAGAGCAGTTATCGGAAGAAGTACAGCAAAAAGAAGATTCACCGTGTCAGGAAATCATCAGCAAGTGTGCCATACAAACGGTTGTCATTTCTTTGGAGAATGGTGTTTAACTATCCAGGAAGAGTTTAAGCTATCAGGAGTTGCTCCGATTGGTGGAGAAATTGGAGGTTTTATGCTGACAGTCTCCGGTTTGAAGTATTTCTATTATTTACCACATTTCATGTAATGATATGAGCGATACCGAGAAAAAAATCTTTTATTCAGTTTTTGGCAGCTGAGTCTCATAGGAAGTACCAGCAGAACAGTTGTCTTCAAAAAACGATAGATGATCAAGGTGAAAGGCTGAAGGCCATGCAACTCACTTTGGATAATATTCAAAGTAGCCAGGAGAAGACTCATGATGAAAACATCAAACTGAATCCTGAATTGTTGGTTCAAGGTCGCGTTCTGAAGTCAATGCAAGTTGAATTGAAGAAAACCCTTCGTGTGGCAGATAAATCAAAGGGCTCTATGAAGTGCTTAGAGATGAGAAGTATATAGGTTACGTGCTACAGTATATATGCTTGTAGAATTGGTATTTAATGCCTATATGCTGAAGACTCCTGTTTATCGGGATATGATTCGCTTGTTTGAATTGAAGTTCAAAGTTTCCCGTCAAACCATTTTGAATTGGTTGTCAAAAGGATCCGATGCCTTAAAGAAACTGCTTCCTGTATTGAAAACACAGGCTTTGGATAAAGATTCCATTATTAACTGCGATGAAACCTGGTGCCGTGTAAAAATGCAAGATAAGTATAAGAAGGCTTATATCTGGTGTCTGGTTAATAAATCTGCCGGTATTGTGATAACTAAGGCAGTAAGCGTTTAATATTCGGCTCTTGACTGGCTTTCTCTGAAACCATATTTTTGTGGCATACTAATAAACCAATATTTATGCCCAAGCGAGAAGATTATGAATTACTGTGGGAACGTTACCAAAAGGAAGGTGTCCCCAATAAAATTTCCATTGAAAGGTTTTGTGTGAGCAATGGCTTTACCTATCGTGAATTTGAAAAATGGTACAAACAAATACGATGCAATTCTTTCGTTCCTCTCCATGTAACTGGTGTTCCCTTGGATTCACCTATACAAAATGAATCTTCAGAAACTCCTATTGTAACTGAAGAACATCCTTGGGAGAATAGCAAACTCACCATTAAATGTATTCGTATTGAATTTACGGATGGTACAGAGATAAGAAACCGTGGTACTAATCTGTCAGCAGCTATTGAGTTGCTTCGTAAACTTACTCTGTGATATGTTTGGTCTGACCGGTAACTATAATTATTATATCAATCAAGGTTCCACCGATATGCGGTGCGGTATTGATAAATTGTCCTACATTGTACGAACGAAAATGCGTAAAGATCCTTGTAGTGGCGATGTCTTTATCTTTATGTCGAAGAGCCGTAAGGTGGTAAAAATCCTGCGTGCTGAAAGAAATGCTTTTGTACTTTACGAAAAGCGTTTAACCAAAGAACGTTACTTACGTCCTGTTTATAATGAAGAAACAGGCTGTTATCAGATGAGTTGGAACAGTTTTGTGCTGTTGATTCAAGGCGTAGTGCGCAAAGAATTATTAATGTCTTCTACATGATTAATTATCTAATAATCAGTTATTTAGTATGCTATTTAGTTGGTTAATTCGCTAAGAATTAGTATCTTTACATCATGAACGAGATGGATTATCAAGTAGTTTTAGCATTGTTGCAACAGTCACAGGAAGATGTTCTTCGCCTGCGTCAGCAGCTATCTGCCCATGATCCATCCGTATTACAAGAATCTCTGGATCGTATGCAAGCATCTATGGATGATATGCTGAGAACCTTACGTACGACCCAAGCATCTCTTAAGGAAACGCAACGTGCTTTGAATGATTCCACTGATCAGAACCGGAATTTGTCATCTGAAATGGTGAAGTATATGGAGTTCTATATGGACGAACGTAAACAACGTGAGTCGCTTGAATCCGAGAATCGTCAGATGAAGAAACTTCTAAAGCTGTACCAGTCGAATGGTGCTGCTGCGGAGGAAGCCAAAATTATCAAGGGTAAACATTTTGGTCGTAGCAGCGAAAAGGGTAAGACTCCTTCTGCAGATGTGGACCGTGAGGAAGAGAAACAAGACTTTGATGGCACCAATCCGCCCAAGAACATGGATTCTGTTGTTGAACCGGTTACTACAAAGAATAACACCGTATCAAAACCGGGTAAACAGCGTATTGATCATGCAAAAAACACCTATGGTGCTGATGATGTTGTAGAGCATTTTAGTGATGTGAATGTACTTCCTGTCGGTTATCGTATTATTGAAACCCGTTTGGTGCGTGAGTTTGAACATGTTGAAAAAGTAGTGGAACACCGCTATCATATTCTTCGCTGTGTGGATGGGGCAGGTAAGATTGTTGATATCTATGTGCCTCGTGATGAGCAAGACCTGCGTATGCCTGGTGTTGAAACTATCAAAGGTTGTCCGGCTACTACGGGGCTGCTTGCAAAGTTGATCACCGACAAATACCAGTTCCATCTTCCGGTTGAGCGTCAGGTCGCGCGTCTTAAAATGATGGGTATGAACATCAGCAAATGTACATTAAACTTCTGGCTGCAGAAAGCAGTCAACAAGTTAACCAAATTAATGCCTTTTTTAAAGGCTTCGTTGCTTGCCCAAGGTAGCCATTTGTTTTGTGATGAAACCTCTGAAATGGTTTGTGTGGAAGATAGTGAAACCAAAGAATTTCATTATAGAAAAAAATATGTATGGGGCTTGGTAAATCCGATGCAAAAGTGCGTTTACTATTTATATGAGGCCGGCAGCCGTTCTCGCAAAGCGATATCCAATTTTCTTGGCGACTTCACCGGTTCTATGATGACGGATGGTTATAACGTATATCGCATGTTTGCCGATGGGAAGCCGGCAGAACGTATTCAATGGCAAGTTTGCTTTGCGCATGTCAGACGCAAATTTGTTGAAGCTGCCCTGGTGGATGAACGATCGCAATGCTTCGTCAATCTGATAGGCAATCTTTATTGGATTGAAAGCATGATAAAACTCAAGCATCTGTCTGCTGAAGAAATCCGGAAAGAAAGAAAAGAAAAAGCCACTTCCATATTGATTGAGTTAAAAACGAGGTTGCAACAGATTGCAGATGATCCATTGACAGTTTACAGTGAGTCACTTCGAAAAGCGGTTACTTATGCACTCACTTTCTGGAAACAGATCACTTTGTATATAGAGCATGGTGATTGGAAT